>CAMZKE010000073.1 GCA_947311115.1 uncultured Bacteroidales bacterium
CCATTTGCAGTATTCATATACAGCAGCATGGTTCGACGCCTTGTCTAAGAAAAAGAAAAACGTATGAATAATGCGGGTTAATTGTAAGTGCAAAAGTTCAGTAATTAATATTTTGATATGTCGGCTAGTGAATTAAATCTAAGTTATGCGGTAATTAATGTTTAGAATCTATTCTAAGTATTTGTTATGTTTGTAATGCAAACTATCGCCCCATTCGCCATAACCAATTTCGCTACCGGCTATAGTAATTCTTGCTTCTAAACAATTTTTGCAGTCGCTTGCTTCCTCATCAGTACATGGTTTGTTTTGGTATAAGCTGTAATCATCTCTATACATACCCGGTGTAATGTTTGGCATAATAATATTCGCACCTATTTTCATTGCTTTTTCTCTGCCAAGTGGGTCGATAGCTTGTAGTGCAGTTGCTGCTGCAATGTTTATATCCGGCATAATTAAACGTAAAATTGCAATCATTTTAAGAGTTAGTGTAAATCTTTCTTTCAAAGGTTTTAGTTCATCTTTAAACTTGTAAAGCGGTGTATCTTCGTGTTCAATATATGGTCCCATACCGCACATATCAATGTCAAATTTTTTCATAAAAAGAAGGTCGTTAGCTAAATCCTCGTAAGTTTGAAAAGGTAATCCTACCATAACTCCTGTACCTGTTTGATACCCTACTTTTTTTAACGATTTCAGGCATTCTAGCCGTTCTTCAAAATTATGTTTTTTATTTTTTGGATGTATTTTATAATACAAATCTTTGTTAGACGATTCTATACGTAATAAATATCGGTGTGCCCCGGCATTAAACCATTTCTTATATGTTTCTTCGGTTTGTTCGCCAAGCGAAATTGTTATTCCAAGTTTGTTATTAGAAACTTTTTTAATTCCTTTAAGTAAGCCTTCAATTCTATTTGTAAAGTATTCACTTTTTAATTCGCCTGATTGAAGTACAAGCGAGCCGTAGTTTTCTTTATAAGCAAATTCTGCGGCTTCAATAATTTCTTTATCAGATAAATTATATTTCTCAAAATTAGAGTTTGATTTGCGAATACCGCAGTAGAAGCAATCTTTTTCGCATATATTTGAAAACTCAACTAAACCACGATAATAAACCTTATTGCCTACAGTTTCTACTTTTATATTGTTAGCTTTTTTAAATAATTTAATAGTATCTTCTTTATTTGTTTTAAGAAGTGTAATTATGTCCCCTTTTGTAAGCGTTTTTTTATTTAGTATTTTATTTATCATTTTTATGAGTCTTATATTAAAAAAAAGTAATATGACGAAAGTATTAAGACTAAACTAATGTAAGTAATAGTACTCGAATCTTATTATTCAGTACTTATTTTTTTAAAACAAACGGTTGCACAACTCTATCAAAAATTCCTGTTACATAAGCTATTGCCATTCCGTAATTACTTACAGGTATGTTTTTTTTAATAGCAGGTTTAAGTCTGTTGTTTAACTGTTTTTGTGTAACAACGCATCCTCCACATTGAATTATCATAGCATATTCATCAATAGGTTTTGGAAATTTTGTTAATCCCGAAGCAAAATCAAAATCTAATTCTTTGCCTGTAAATTCTTTTAACCATTTTGGGAGTTTAAATCTGCCAATATCTTCGCAACTTACTTGATGTGTACACGATTCTAACATTAGAATTTTATCGCCATCATTTAATTTGGAAATAAAAGGAGTCCCTTCAATATATTTTTCGAAATTACCTCGATAACGAGCAAGTGTAATACTAAAACTTGTAAGTAAAATATCTTCAGGTATAATTTTAGAAACCATTGCAAAAGCCTGACTATCGGTAACAGCAAGAGCCGGTTTAATGCCAAGTTTTAGGAAGTCTTTAATTTCGGTTTCTTTAACCGTAACACAAATACAATCGTTATCTAAAACATCACGAATTGCCATAACTTGAGGCAAAATCATACGTCCGTCAGGAGCCTCAGAGTCAATAGGTGTAATAAGTAAAACTATATCTTTTGCTTTTACAATTCCCTTAAATAGCGATTTTTGTTGATATACTGTTTCCGGCATTTTTGTTTTAATAACATCAATTAAATGCTCAATACTTTGTTTATCGGTAATACTAATATCAACAATCTCGGTATTTGTAAAATTTCTGATACGTTGTTCCATTTCCGTTGAGAGAGGTTCTATGTCCGATTTACTATGAACAACAATAAATGGTACATCGTATTCAATGAACTCATCAATAATATTATGTTCATAAGTATCGCAAGTATTTTTTGAGACCATTAAAATTGCAAAATCTACCTGCGGAATTACACTTAAACTTTTATCAATTCTAAGTTTTCCTAAGTCTCCCTCATCGTCAATACCGGCAGTGTCGGTAATTATTACCGGTCCAATACCAAATATTTCTATCGATTTTTTTACAGGGTCGGTTGTTGTTCCTGCTTGGTCGGATACAATTGCTACATTTTGCCCTGTTATTGCATTTATTAACGAGCTTTTGCCAAGATTTCTTCTTCCAAAAATTCCTATATGTGGTTTTAAATCTTTTCCTTTCATATTTTGTAATTTTAGTAATAAGATTTAAGTAATAAGACTGAAAGTTGTAAAATAAATTACTCCACCTAACACTAAAAGTCTTATTACTTTCTACTTATTATCTTTTCAAAACTAATAATATAAATCTCTTTGTCCTTGTTTAATTTTTTCTATACGATTTCTAACATCTAAAATTAATTTTTCGTCTCTTAATGCTGATAGATTTTTATCGATGGCTTTCCAACCTTTTTCTGCGGTTGATGGAGTTGCATAATCCTCAATGTATTCAGCTAAAGTTAAAACAGCATTTGGGGTACATTTTGTTTTTATAAATCCGGGAACGGAAAACTCCATAAAATGCTCTCCTGTTCTGCCTAATCGATAACAAGCTGTACAGAATGAAGGTAACATATCATTATCTAAAAGCTCGTCAATAACTTCGCTGAGCGAGCGGTCATCATTAACTTTAAATTGTTCTTTATTAAGATTTTGTTCTTTTTCATTTTCATTAAGATTTAATGAATAACTACCTAATTCAATTTTTGTTCCTCCATCAATTTGCGATACTCCAAAATGAATTACTTCGTTTCTAATTCTTGCACTTTCACGTGCAGTTAAAATAAGTCCTGTATATGGTACAGCAAGCCTTAAAATTGCAATTAAACGCGAAAAATCGTCATCATTAACAAAATATTTATCATCTAAAGTTGATTCAGAAAAATCTTGAATACGAGGAAATGAAATTGTATGAGGTCCAATATTATAGCAAGCCTCTAAATGATTAGTATGTCGTACCATTGAAAGCACCTCAAAACGCCAATCGTAAAGACCAAATAAAGCACCAATACCAACATCGTCTAAACCAATATCTTGAGCTGTGTCGAGAGCAGTTAGCCTGTAATCGTAATCAGATTTTTTACCTGAAAGATGATATTTACTATAAGCCTCTTTGTTATATGTTTCTTGAAAAATTTGGTATGTCCCAATTCCTGCATCTTTAACTTTTGTAAATCCTTCGGCAGAAAGCGGAGCCGCATTAATATTTACTCGTCGAATTTCGCCGTTTCCTTTTTTTACACTGTATGCAGTTTCTACTGTATGAGCAATAAAATCAGCGTCATATTCACGGTGTTCGCCATAAACTAATATTAAACGTTTTTGTCCTGTTTCTTCTAGAGCAGTAATTTCATCAATTAGTTCATTATCTTCCAGCGTTTTTCTAATTGCATCTTTATTTGATGCTCTAAAACCACAGTAAGTACAGTTGTTAGCACACTTATTTCCAACGTAAAGAGGGGCGAAAAGTACTATTCTGTTACCATAAACTTTTGTTTTAAGTTCGCGAGCACCATTTTTAATTTCTTCGATTAATTCGGGCGAATCAGCATTAATTAAAACAGCCGTTTCCTCAAGAGTTAAACGATTTTTCGCCAATGATTTTGCAATAATTTTGCGTACAAGTTCTTTTGAAGGATTTTTTGTTTTATTAATAAAATCCCAAATTTCGTTTGCATCGATAAAAGCTTTTCCTTTTTCGTCTGCGATGTTATATTTTTCCGGAGTGAATTTCATATTATTTGGTTTAAAGGTTTAAACGTTGAAAGCTTAAAAGTTCTTTACGAACATTAAACATTCTAATTTAAACTATTTATTATTTTTGAATTAAGATTTTAATATTTGCTGATGGAACTTTTCCAATTTTGCCGGCAAAGCTGTTTATTGTGTTAATATCAGATTCGATAATAACTGTAATTATATTATAATTTTTGGAGGGTAAGGACAGACCTTGTCGTGCAATAATTTCTGATGAGAATTCACCCAAGATATTATTTACATTCTGTATTTCGTTACTATTTTTATCAATAGTAATTAGTGCCGAAGCTATTCTTGTTTCCTGTTCCATTAGACAATTCTTTTGGATTAGATGAAAATAATTTATTAGTTATTATTTTCTATTTATTATTTAACTCGATATGAAAGTTTCACTTGCAAATCAAGTCTTTATATTTGTTTAAGATTCTTCGCTATGCTCAGAATGACAAAAGTTTTATAAAATTAAACTCTGTCATACTGAGCTTGCGAAGTATCTTTAATTTATTATTCTATTTAAATAGTAATTAATAAATAGAGAATAATAAATTCTTTAATACCTATTACGCTTACGATAATGAGTATGGAGCAATTCGTGAGATTTATGACCCAGAGGTTTTTCTAAAAACTCAGAATAAATCTGTGTAATCTCAGGATTTTCGTGAGACATACGAATTGGTTTACTCATATCTTCTTCGTAAATAGCTTTTGTACGTTTTGCTCTAATATCAGCATTAGTTGGGATTGGTTGACCACCGCCACCAATACATCCGCCAGGGCAACCCATAACTTCAATAAAGTGATATGGAGATTTGCCAGCAGCAATTTCGTCCATTATTATGCGTGCATTTTTAAGACCGTGAGCAACAGCTACGTTTAAATCAACACCTTCAAGGAAGCTCCATTCAGGTAAAGTACCTTCAATTTTGATACTTGCAGCTCTAATACCATCAGTACCTCGAACAGGGGTAATGTTAAGGTTTTCGAAAGGAACGGAGCGACCTGTTACAACAGCATAAGCAGTACGTAAAGCTGCCTCCATAACTCCACCTGTAGCACCAAAAATTATACCTGCACCTGTTGATTGCCCCATAATACTATCAAATTCAGTATCTTCAAGGTTGTTGAAATCTAATCCTGCTTGTTTAATCATTAAACCAAACTCACGAGTAGTTAAACCTGCATCAATATCTCTGTATCCACTATCGTTCATTTCCGGACGATTTGCTTCGTATTTTTTAGCTGCACATGGCATTACAGCTATACTTACAATGTCTTTAGGATCAACACCTTTTTTCTCTGCGTAATATGTTTTAGTCATAGCACCAAACATTTGTTGAGGAGATTTACAAGTAGATAAATGACCTAAATGATTAGGGAACATATGCTCAATAAACTTAACCCAACCCGGAGAACAAGAAGTTATCATAGGGAGTTTTATCGATTTATCGCCATCAACTAATGCAGATTTAAGTCTTGTTAAAAGTTCGTTACCTTCTTCAATAATTGTAAGGTCGGCACCAAAATCGGTATCAAGAACAGAATCGGCTCCCATTTTACGCATTGCAGTAACCATTTTACCTGTTACGCGTGTTCCAACTTCGTTATCGAACATCTCGCCAAGAGCTACACGAACCGATGGTGCAGTATTCATTACAACGTGCTTATTAGGGTCTCCAATTGCTTCCCAAACCTCATCGAAATATCGACGCTCGGTTAATGCACCGGTAGGGCAGCGGTTTACACACTGACCGCAGTTGGTACAAACAACTTCGTTAAATGGTAAGTCAGCAAATGTTGAAATTTTCATTTCGTTTCCTTTGTGGCTTACTGTTAGTGCATTAACATGCTGTAATTCTGCACAAGTTCTTACACAACGTTGGCATCTAACACATTTACTATCGTCTTTTTCTATTGACCATGATGATTTATCAACTTTTATATTTGGTTTTAAAACGCTTAAATATCTGTCTCCATCAACATTGTATTCCGCGGCTAAATCTTGTAGTTCGCAGTTTGTGTTTCTATAACAGGTTGTACATTGCGTATTATGTTCAGAAACTAATAAAGACACTATATCTTTACGTGCATTTCTAACTTTAGCTGTATTTGTTAAAATATCCATACCTTCTTCAGCAGGAGTAGCACATGATGCTTCAAGTCGTTCACGACCTTTTACTTCAACTACACAAACTCGGCAGTTACCAGCCACGCATAAATCTTCGTGATGGCAAAGTGTAGGTATATTAACGTTTATCTTTTTTGCGGCATCTAAAATAGTCATTCCTTTTTCGACTTCTATTTTTTGCCCATCTATTATTAAATTTATTTTTGACATTTTTTTCAGTTTAAATGATTTAATGATTTAATGATTCAATGATATAATATTCATTAATAAATCATTTCTTCTCTAAAGTTTTTAACTATTGATGAAAAAGAATTTGTAACAGATTGTCCTAACCCACATTTAGAGGTAAGTTTCATTGTTTTACTTAATTTAACTAAATCATCGAGATATGATTCCGGCTTTTCACCTGATTTAACAGCCTCAATACCTTTAAGTAATTGCTGTGTGCCAATACGGCAAGGTGTACATTGCCCGCAAGATTCTTCTGCAAAGAAATCTAAGTAATTATGTATTACATTATACATTGAGCGCGTACTGTTAAAAATCATAGTAGCTCCACCCGTAGTGTTGCCTTCGCCAATAATTGTAGTATCAAATTCTTTACGAGGAATACAGAAACCGGCAACACCACCAATCTGAACAGCTTTTGTGTCGCCGTCGCCATATTCTTCAACAAAATCAGAAACTTTCATACCTAATTCTAGTTCATGAACCCCCTCTTTTGGCGAATCACCTGAAAGAGAAAATAGTTTTGATCCATGTTGGTCGCTTGTTCCATAAGATTTATATTCTGCGGCACCATAGCGACATACCATTGAGCAGGCAGCAAAAGTTTCAACATTATTTACAAGTGTTGGTTTCCCTAAATAACCATTTTGAATTGGGAAAGGAGGTTTGTTACGAGGCTCGCCACGTTTTCCTTCCATTGATTCGATAAGTGCGGTTTCTTCGCCACAAATATAGGCTCCTGCACCACTATATATTTCTACATTAAATTCAAGATTGAATTTTTTAGCATATTCGTTAAAAACTTCAATTTCTTTTTTTAATTCGGGAATTAAATTGTTGTACTCGGCACGTAAGTATATAATACCATTTTTTGCATTACAGGCCCACGCTGCAATAGCCATACCTGAAATAACTTTTCGAGGTACTTCCACTAACAGTTTTCTGTCTTTAAAAGTTCCGGGTTCGCCTTCGTCAGCATTACAAATTATGTATTTAGTTTCGTTTTCTTCTTGTGCGAAAAACTTCCATTTCAATCCTGTGGGGAAACCTGCTCCACCACGTCCTCTTAATCCTGATTCAGTAAGTTCGTTTATTACAAAATCTTTATCTTTTTGCATTGTCCTTTTCAATATTTCGTAAGGTGCTACTGAGTACGAACTGAAAAGTATATCTGCTCTTTTTAATTTATTATTTGACATTTTTCTTAGTTTAAAGGTTATGAAAGTTGAAAAGTTATTTTGCTCTCAACTTACTTCTTTTTACTTGTTATTGTTGTTTATTTATTTCTATAAACACTTATCACATCATGAATTTTTTCTGGTGTTAAATGAGTGTATGGTTCCTCGTTAACTAACATTGCCGGTCCCACATCGCATAAACCTAAACAGTTTGTTTCTACAAGAGAAAACTTTTTATTATGAGTTGTTTCTCCAAGTTTAATACGTAATTCATCTTCAAGGGCTTTTAACACTTTGTGTTTTCCTTTCATTTCGCAAGTAATAGACTTACAAACACGAATTACAAATTCCCCTTTTTCCTCATTTTCAATAAAAGAATAAAACGAAGCTGTTCCGTAAACATCAGCTGCAGATAAATCAAGAGCTTTGGCAATACTTACCATATCTTGATTTTCAACATAGTTTTTTTCTGCAACAATTCCTTGTAATATAGGAATTAAAGCCTTACGCTCTCTGCCGTAAGTCTCTACTTTTTCTTGTATTATTTTAGCAATTTCAGCCATATTTATATGTATTAAATTGTGTTAATTTTAGTTTAATAAAGGTATGAAGGTCTTTATTTGAAATAAATGATTTTTGTTGTTTTTTAATGTGATATTTATCACTGTTACATAACATTTTGTGGTTAGGAATTGATACGGTATTATATTTGTTAATGTTTCGGGTTATTTTTATTTTTTTTAATTAATGTACATTAAAAATATTTGGCAATTCTAACTATTAAAGCATAACTTTGAACATTCTTTAATATGTAGATGAGGAAATTTTCGATAACAGATAAATTAATAATTGCATCGTTTCTAATAAGTACGGTAACAATATTTATAGTAGCATCTTTTTCGTTTGTTAATGCAAAAACAGCTATTTTAGATAGGGCGTTTAATCAATTAAATTCGGTTAGAGTTATAAAATCTAATTTAATAGAAAAGTTTTTTGTTAACAGCATTAAGGATATAAAATTAGCAAAATCATCAATAGATATTAAACAAATAGTAAGCCAAATTAACAAATTAGATACAGACAGTTCTTTTCAATTTATTGAAAAAAACAGAATAATTAATAAAAACAGCTTTATTAATGAGTTGTCAAAAGGGAACTATAAAAATATTTCTATTGTTGGTAAGAATAAAAAAATATATTCAATAAAACCGCAAGTAAATAATCTTAACGTAATGTATTATAAAGGTTTGTGGCATAGTGTTTTGAAGAGTGATGTTTTTGTTAAGGATTTTCAAAGAAATGATAAAAATAAGGCTCATACTAGTTTAACCATAAGTTCTAAAATTTCAGATTCGTTAAATCAAACTATTGGGATAATTGTTTTTGAAATTTCGTCGAATACAATTGATTCAATAATGTTAAATAATGCTCCGGCAAATGGATTAGGTATTTCTGGCGAATCGTATTTGGTAGGAAATGACTATTTAATGCGTAGTTCGTCGCGATTTCAAGAAAATTCGGTACTAAACACTTGTGTTAGAACTGAGGCCGTAGATTCTGCTTTTAATAATATTTCAGGAACTAAAGTAATAAAAGATTATAGAGGAATAACTGTTTTAAGTTCGTATGGTATTGTAAATATTATTGATATTAAATGGGCAATTCTTGCCGAAATTGATTATAAAGAGGTGACAGTACCTATATATAATATACGTAATGAAATAGTTTTTATAAGTATTTTTATTTTCTTTATTATTTTAATTGTGATTATTGTTTTCTCAAGAAATATTACATATCCAATACAAAAATTAAGTAAGGCAGTGCATGAAGTAGGTTTAGGTAATTTTAATGCTCAAGTAAAAATTAGTAATTACTCTAACGATGAAATAGGAGAGTTGAGTCAAACTTTTAACCAGATGATTAAAAAGCTAAAAACTCAATCGGAAGAATTAGAAATTGAGAAATCGAAAAGTTTGCGTTCGTTAATTGATGGACAAGAGGTTGAAAGGCAGCGTTTATCGCGCGAATTACACGATAGTTTGGGGCAGTTGCTTATAGGTCTGAAACTTAAATATGAAAATTGTTTAAATAAATCTGAAATTGAAATTAATACTTCAAACGATTTAGGACTATTGTTTAATCAAACCATTGAAGAAACACGAAGAATATCGAATAATTTAATGCCCGCTGCATTATTGGAATTTGGCTTGGTAACAGCAATACGCAATATTTGTAACGACATTTCTGAAACATCAGAAATAAATATTACATATAATGTTAATGGTTCTGGCAAAAATCTTAATAACGAACTTAAAACTTATCTTTTTAGAATTGTTCAAGAGGCATTAACAAATATTTTGAAGCACTCAAAAGCAACTAATGCTCATATTAATATTATATTTAATAAACATAAAATTATGATTTATATTAAAGATAATGGTGTAGGGTTTGATAAAACAAAGCTGAGGCCTTTAAATTCTAATGGTATAAATAATATAAGAGATAGGGTTTCGTTATTATCCGGTAGTTTTTCTATTAAATCAGAACTACAAAATGGTACTGAAATTAATATTGAGATACCAACAAAAAGAAATACAAATGAAAGAGATTAGTATAATATTAGTTGAAGACCATCAGTTAGTAAGGGATGGAATAAAATCGTTATTATCAGATACTAAAAACATAAAAATTATAGGCGAAGCACAAAGTGCTTATGAATTTTTCGATTTGCTTAAAATTAAACAACCTGATGTTGTATTGCTCGATATTTCGTTACCTACAATGTCGGGAATTGAAATAGCCAAAATATTAACTGCTGATTTTCCTAAAATAAAGAAACTAATGTTGTCGATGTACACATCTGAAGATTTTATTTTTAACTCGTTACGTGCAGGAATAAATGGATATTTGCCTAAAAATACGACTAGAGAAGAGCTGCTTATGGCTATAAACGAAGTGAATAGCGGTAATGAATATTTTAGTAAAGGGATTTCTGATACAATTTTAAAAAGTTATGTTAAAAGTGCAAAATATGGAAATAGTGTATCTGATGGGAAATTAAGCAATTTAACTACAAGAGAGCACGAAATATTACTTTATGTGGTTGAAGGCATGAATAATAAAAGTATTGCAGATAAATTGAATATTAGTATTCGCACCGTAGAAACCCATAAAACAAGTATTATGCGTAAGCTAAACCTAAGTAGTACAGTTGATTTGGTTAAATTTGCAATAAAGCATAATATTATTGAAATATAATAATTATTAAATGTATCTACGTGTTTCACGTAGTATGTTTTACGTGATTTCACAATTGTAACAATATTTCTTTTTCGCCAAATTTGTTAAGAAATTTTAACACATTTAACACTATGCGAAAAATAAGTTTTATTGTATTTAGTACAATTATTATTAGCCTATTAAGTGGTAATAATATTTTTGCTCAAAAAGACAGCACTGCAAAAAATAATCCTTTATCTATAAGTTGTGATGTAATGAGTAAATATATATGGCGGGGAACCGATTATGGCGATGCTCCAAGTATTCAGCCAGGAGTTTCGTTTACAAAAGCAGGTTTTACAATTGGGGCTTGGGGAGCAATATCAACAAATTATAATGGTTATCAGGAAACTGATTTATATGCGAGCTATGCATATAAGTTTATGAGTGTAACGGTTACCGATTATTTTTTTCCAAGTAATACAAAGCCGTACAATTATTTTGAGTATAACGATTCCATTACAGGACATATTATTGAGGCTTCTGTTGCGTTTAACGGATTAGAAAATTTCCCTTTAACAGTTATGTTTGCCACAAATGTTTATGGTGCCGATAACCATAGAATTAATGCAGATGGTACTACAGGAGGAATCCAATATTCAACTTATGCAGAAATTTCGTATGCTTTTAAATATTTAAATGTTTTTATGGGAACAAACCTTACCAATGTTAACAGAGATAAAGGCGAAACGGGATTTTACGGTAATTATATTGGTGTTGTTAACTTAGGTGTTTCGGCAAGTAAAAATATAAAAATAACAAAATATTATAGTTTACCATTATCGGTATCACTTATTACAAATCCGCAAGCAGAAAAAATATATTTAGTAGCGGGTGTTTCATTTTAAAATAATTTTTTAATTAAATAATAATAATTTAAATAAATTAATCATGGGTTTTGATACAGGTACAACAACATTTATGATTCTTAGTACAAGTCTCGTAATGTTAATGACACCGGGTTTAGCTTTCTTTTATGGAGGATTAGCCGGAAAAAGAAATATTCTTGGAATAATGATGCAAACATTTGTGTCGCTGGGGATTACAACTGTTTTGTGGATATCTTTCGGATATTCGCTTTGCTTTAGTGGAGGCGAAGGTGGAATTATTGGTAATTTAGATTGGGCTTTTTTAAATGGTATTCCGTTTAATGATGCATATTCAGGAGCAGGAGGAAAGTATCCCACATATATATTTATAGCTTATCAAATGATGTTTGCAGTAATAACACCAACTCTTATTACTGGTGCTTTTGTAAATCGTGTTACATTTAAAGCGTATTTAATTTTCTTAATAGCATGGCAAATTTTTGTTTATTACCCATTTGTACATATGGTATGGGGTGGCGGATTGCTTGCAGAGTGGGGCGTTCTTGACTTTGCAGGTGGTATTGTTGTACACGCAACCGCTGGTTTTGCTGCTTTAGCATCAGTTATTTATGTTGGAAAACGAAAAGATACCAAATCGGTACCAAATAGTATTCCGTTAGTTGCTATTGGTACAGGTTTGTTATGGTTTGGTTGGTACGGTTTTAATGCCGGTAGCGAATTAATGGTTGATGCTATTACAACTACTGCATTTTTAAATACTGACGTAGCAGCATCTGTTGCAGGAGTAACTTGGTTAATAATAGAATGGATTAGAGAAGGACAACCTAAGTTTGTGGGCTTGTTAACAGGGTTTGTTGCCGGTTTGGCAACAATTACTCCAGCTGCAGGTTTTGTTCCGTTATGGGCGGCTATGTTAATAGGTCTTGCTGCAGGTTCTCTTTGTTTTATAGCTGTTGAGTTTAAAAATCGTTGGGGCTGGGATGATGCCTTAGATGTATGGGGAGTACACGGAATGGGTGGTGTATTCGGAACAATACTTTTAGGAGTGTTTGCATCTTCATCAATAAACGGACAATCTGGTTTATTAGAAGGTAATACTGCATTTTTTATTAAAGAAATTGTAGCTGTAATAGCTGCGTCTGCTTACGCTTTTGTATTTACTTATGTTATGCTTATTGTAATAAATTTTGTTACTAAAGTAAAAGTGTCAGAAAAAGATGAAGAGTTTGGTCTAGACCTAGCATTACATGGCGAGAAAGCTTATGATGAAGGATCTTTGTAAAATTTTAATAATTAGTTTAATAGAATAGCGGTAATTTATTATCGCTATTTTTTTTAATTATTTCCCCCAATAGTAGGTTTTATTAACTTTTTTAAATATTGAAAACCCATCGTGGCCGGAAGTTGCACGACCAAATGAAATAAAAGGAATACGGTACGCAAGTGTTAGTTGTGCAGTAAATTGATATGTTTTTGCATTGTTGTACTTATTGTTATAGCTATTATTTAAGTCGGTATTATTATATATCCCATCGTATAATGGATTTTTGTTATATTTATTAATGTCAAGTATTGGTGTGGTAACTCTAAGACTGATTAAAAAATTGTATTTGCTAATTCCAAAATCAAAAACAATGCTTCCGTAATCGTGATAAAAATTTACTAAGTTGTAATTATCTTTTTGACTGTAAAAATTAGGATTATTTATTGAATTTTGTTCATTAACGCTAACAAATAACGAACTTTTGTATCCTAACCCTACAAATATATTTTGTTTAGTGTTTTCATACCTTATAGTAATAATTTTATTATCAATAATATAATCAATATTTTTATTGTAAATAAGTTTAGATTCTGTTTCTATTTTTGTAAACTTATGAGCAAATTGTCCTCGTAAAAATTCTCCTTGAATGCTAAAAATGGCATTTTTTGGTTTCATACCGATATAACTAACTGATGCTGTTAAGCCATAAGAATAGTACAATGCAAAATTATTAAAACTTACTTTTTCGTCGGCTTTAATGTTTTTATTTGTTATTAATGATGTTCCTCCAGTAGTTTTAATACCAATGTTTGTGAAAACTGTACGAGCATTTCCACTTCGTTGAGCAGATGTATTAATACTTATAAATAATAATATAGCAATTATATTTTTCATTATTATATAAACGTAAAAAAGACCTGAAATATTTCAGGTCTTTTTATATTTTAAAGTAAGCTTTTACCAAACTTTTGCTCTATCTTCTTTTTTACGATAAAGTTTATCGTTTTCCGATATTTTAAAATTATCGTACATTTGGTCTAAATTAAACAACGGAACATTAACACGAGCATCGCCCGGAGAGTGAACATCTTCTTTCAATCTACGCATTAACTCTTCGTTTAATATATTTTGTCGCCATAGTTTTGCATAAGCCAAAATAAAACGCTGTTTAGGAGTGAAACCTGCAATTGTATCAGTTGTTTTTGCTTGTTCTGTTGTCATAAATGCATCCCAAGCAATATTTAAACCGCCTAAATCAGCAAGATTTTCACCTATTGTTAATTCGCCATCAACGTGTAACGAGTCAAGTTCGGTATAATTATTAAATTGATTTATAACAACTTGTTTTCTTTCATCAAATGCTTTTGAGTCGGCATCTGTCCACCAATTATTAAGGTTACCGTCTTTGTCGTAATTACGTCCTTGGTCGTCGAACCCGTGAGTCATTTCGTGCCCAATAACAACACCAATACCACCATAGTTAACAGCATCATCAGCATCCATATAGAAAAAAGGAGGTTGTAAAATTGCCGCTGGAAAAACTATTTCGTTTGAGTTTGGACTGTAATAAGCATTTACAGTTTGTGGCGACATTCCCCATTGTGCTTTATCGTAAGGTTTTCCTATTTTAGAAATACCGTCTTCAAAATTAAATTTACGAGTAGCAATAACATTTCCAAAATAACTATCAGGTGTTATTTCTAATTTAGAGTAGTCTTTCCATTTATCAGGATAACCAACCTTTACAGTTATTGCATTTAATTTTTCAATTGCTTTTTGTTTTGTTGTGTCGGTCATCCAATCAACATTTTTGATTCTTCCTTCAAAAGCGGTTTTAAGATTATTAACCAACTCAATCATACGTTCTTTTGCTGCTGCAGGGAAATATTTTTCAACATAAAGTTGACCTAATGCTTCGCCTAAAGCACCATCGGTTGTGCCTAAAACACGCTTCCAGCGAGGGCGTTGTTCTTTTTGTCCGCTAAGTACACCACCATAAAAAGCAAAACTTTCTTTTTCTAAATCAGATGTTAAATAACTGGCAGCTCCGTTTATTACTTTCCATTTTAAGTAAATTTTCCAATCATCAATACTTATATTATTTATTAAATTAGATAAGCCTGAAATAAATTTCTTTTGAGCTGTATTTATTTCGTTTGTAGCAGTTAATCCTATTGTAGTAAAATATAAATCCCAATTTACATTTGGCGATAATTCTTTTAAACTATCTAAATTTATTTTGTTATAATTCTCAAAAGGGTTACGAAGCTCTAAACGTGTAAATGAATTTTCAGCTAATTTTTTTTCTATATTAAAAACTACATCAGCATATTCTTTTGCATTTTCAGTGTTTCCGGTTAACGAAAACATATTTGCTACAAATTTAACATATTTAGTTCTAATATTTTGCGACATTTCATCTTCCGATAAATAATAATCTCTATCAGGTAAACTTATACCTCCTTGATATAAAATAGCTATTACATTACTACTGTTTTTTTCGTCTTGAACATCAGAAAAATAAAACATAGGGTTAAATCCTTCTTTGTGCATTTCTGCAACTTGTTTTATTAAATCGTCGGTTGTTAAAATGTTATCAATAGCTCGTAAGTATGGCTTTATAGGCTCAATGCCATTTGCTTCAATTTTTGCAGTATCCATACCTGAATTATAAAAATCGGCAATTTTTTGTGCATTTGTACCTTTTTCGTTTTCTTTTTTCGATACCTCAGTAATTAAATTTTTAAGTTTATCTTGATTGTTATCGTATAAAACGGTAAACGAACCATATTGAGTTTTATCGCTAGGTACCGGATTATTTTTTATCCAACCTCCGTTTGAATACTGATAGAAATTATCGCCGGATTTAACAGATAAGTCCATATCAGATTTATCTATGGCTAAATTTTGCTCCATTTTAGTTTCTTCTGTTTTTGTTGATTGCGAACATGATGTAATTGCAATTACTCCTGAAATTGCTAATGTTCTTAATAAAATTCGTCTCATTAGTTTAATTTTTTTATTAAGCAAAAATACTATAAATTTGTTTTAATTTTGCATTTATAAAACATAAATAAATACTCTGTGTAAAAGACGAATTAAACTTCAACTATGTTACAACAACCTATAAATATTATTTCAATAATATACGATAAATTAGAAAGCTTTTGGGAATCGAGAAATAATATGAAGTTTATAGGAACGGTTACCGTTTTTGGCTATTTGTTATCTTTAGCAGTAATACAATTAAATATTTGGGGTTATATACCGGAATCGATTTCGGAATATATTCATAATAATTATTTTGATGCGGTAGGGGTCGCATTTTCGTTATTGCTTTTTTTTGAGGTTGTTGGCTTGGTGTTTGTTTTGCCACGTTCGTTTTCAGGTTCGTTAATTATGCAGTTTGAAATACTATCATTAATATTGTTACGACACGCTTTTGAAGAGTTTAAATTTATTGGAGATATTATAAATATTGAGAATATTTCAGATTATATGTTTCATATGTTATCTAATGCTTTTGGTGCGTTAGTTATTTTTGGGGGTATTTTAATTATAAAAAATATACAAAAACATAGAGATTACACTAAAAATAAATGGGATAGAGATAGATTTATTCAAATAAAAAAAGTTGTTGCATTTATCCTTGTTGGAATATTTGCATATTTGGCATTAGAAGATTTATATTTATTATTTTTAGGTGAAAATACGTTTAAGTTTTTTAAAACATTTTATTCTGTATTAGTTTTCTCCGATATTTTTATTGTTCTGGTTTCGTTACGTTATAATCATTCTTATATTGTGCTTTTTAGAAATTCAGGTTTTGCTTTTGCTACAGTTTTACTTCGAGTTGCCTTAACTGCTCCTGTTTATATAAATTCGGTAATTGGAATTATTGCAGTTTTATTTACTATGTTGTTAACTTATATTTATTCAAATTATAGTTTAAGCGAAGAATAATGCTGTTTGATTATCGGTTAATTTTCTAAATAATTAGATACTAATTTTAGTGCTCAATAAGTAAATTTTGTTTAATGCCGGATATATTACCGTTGTGTAAATACCACATTTTACCAAGTATTTCCATTTTTCCATTTTTAGATAATTTATCAAAACTCTCAACGTCTTCGTCAATGGTATGAATAGACCCTCCTGTTTTAAATGCTAAATTTATATAATGAATATGATATGAATAACCATTACCACAAAGAATAACGTGAACCGGAACGTGCAGTTTTTCAACTAAGATTAAATCTCTTACATTACTTCTATTATCAGCAATTAAAAAAAGTTCTTTTATATTAGGCCATTTATTTTGTGCAAAAAGTAGTGCTTCAACATCATTTTCAGGCCAATCGCCTCCTTTCCCATTTTGGGTAATTAAATACATAACTTCAATAACTCTGTCAAGTTTTTCTGAGTCGAAATCGTATATGCCACCAGTGCTTCCTATATGTTTTTCTTCTGTACGTTTGTTATCTCCATCATTAAAAAACACGAACTTGTTTATGCGTTTACTTTTAAAATTTAAAGCATGCCACAGTATTGCTTGACCGCTGTATGCATACATGCTACCTGTCCAATCCATTACAATAACCATATCCTCCCATTGAGGATGGCGTTCTAAAACATTGTAAACATCGGCTGTAGAAATATCGTCAAGCATATCCATCTGGTCAATTACCTTTAGTACAGTTGTTTCGTTGGTAGCAATCGAATCGTTTATTTTAAGATTTCGCAATAGTGGCGGTAAATTCTTTTTTCTATCGAATAAATATTTTTCTCCTTTTGGTAAGCCATCGTTAATTTTATTTATCTCATTCTCTGATATTTCGTTACGGTTCTTGTAGTAAATTACAATTCCGTGAAACATTTTTTTTGTTTCTTTAGCAGTAAAGCAATTTACTTGTAATACTGTTCTAAACTCAATATTTTTTCTGTTTAATGATGAATCTAAACTAAAAAGTTCTTTTAATCTGTTTGCTAAAAGTCCGTAATAGTTTGTTATCCAATCTTTTTTAATTTTAGGATATTTTGTATAAACAATATCAACACGATATACAATTTTTGAGGTATCGTAAGGTGTCCATTTATTTTTATCTATTATTGGGTAGCGTGCATAACCGTTTGTTAAAACTACATGATTTGCTTTTATTGTATCTTTAAATTCAAGTATTTCAATATATTTTAGGTTTTTTATTAATTGTTGTTTGTATTGTTTTGGAGTTTTAAGTACATGATTCTTAAACTTATGATTCTTTTGAGAATATAAATTAGTTGAAATTATAAGTACTATTATAAGAAGTAACTTTATTTTCATTGAGCTTAAAACGAAATAGCTTTTATTTTATTATAAAAGTGTATAGTTAATAATTTTAACTATTAACTATACACTATAAATTATAAATTAAAATAGTCCGTTATTTTGGTATATCTCTAATTGAACCTCAGAAAAGGGATTTGCATTTATTTTTGTAGCTTTAGTGATGTTTTCAAGCTCCCCGGTTTTAAAATTAACTTTTATTTTGTCGCCATCTTCAAGATTTAAACCATCAAGAGAATTGTATGTCATAATAGGCATTGCGGCATTTATTGCATTGCGTTCGTAAATAGCACCAAACGATTCGGCAATAACAACAGAAACACCAAGAGCTGCAAAGCCATCAACGGCTTGCTGACGAGAGCTTCCGCTACCAAAATTCTTTTGTGTTAAAACAATATCGCCGGGCTGTACTTTTTTAGCAAAATCCTCATATCCTTTAAGATTATCGAAAATATATTGTCCCATTTCGTTAATATCTGTAATAGCCAAATATCGATTATGGAAAATCATATCTGTGTCAATATTATCTTCTTTTATGTACCAAACTCTACCTTCAACAGTTGTTGGTTTTTCTTCAACTTGTTTTTTTGTAGCTTTTTCTAATTTTTCTTCAATTTCGCCCATGCTAAAAGTAGCCGGAGTGTCAGGAATTGCATCAGGAGTAGTTACATATCCTGCTAAAGCAGATGCTGCAACAACAGCCGGAGATGCTAAATACACATCACCTTTTCCTTGTTTACCCGGAAAATTTCTGTTTCCGGTACTTATTGTTACTTCGCCAGGTCCGTTTTGCCCAACTTGTCCGGCAGCACAACCCGCACAACCTGCGTTAGATACCATTGCACCTGCATCTTTAAAAATTTTAATTAAACCTTCATCGTAAGCTTGATTCCAAATAGCATCGGTTGATGGTACAATTTTAAGAACTACGCCCGGGGCTACTTTTTTATTTTTTAGTAATTCTGCTGCAATTCTTAAATCTTCTATTCTTCCATTTGTACAACTACCAATAAATGCAGAATCAATTTTTGCTTTACCTGTGTTTATAATATCATCAGTATCGTGTGGTGCACCGGGTAACGATACTTTAGGTGTAAATTTACTTATATCAACATCAATAACTTGTGCATAATTTGCATCGGCATCTGCTTCTATTTTTTCTAATTTACGTCCTGTAGCTTTTTCGCAATACTCCATAACTTCGTTGTTTGGAGTAAACAAAATTATAATTGTTCCCATTTCGGTTCCCATCGAAGATATCGTAATTCTCTCGTCAAGAGTAAAATTTTCAACATCATCACCGGTAATTTCAACAGAATAGCCTAATAATTTGTTTGCTCCAAAAATTGATAAAAGGTTAATTACTATATCTTTTGCCGAAATATTTGCAGGTCGTTTTCCAACCAAATTTAATTTAACCGATTCAGGAACTTTAAACCATACTGAGCCGTTTGCAAAAGCAGCGGCAATATCTTTATCGCCCATTCCTTGCCCAAAAGCACCAATTGCACCAAGTATGTTTGCATGCGAATCGGTTGTTACTGCTGTTGACCCCGGCCATGCAAGTCCATCAGAAATCATTGTGTGAGTACCGATACCATTATTTATATCGTAAACTTTTATTCCGTGCTTGCGTGCGAAAATACGTACAATTTGTTGATTTACTGCATATTTTTGGTCGCTTCCTGTTGGGTTTGTGTCAAATGTAAATACAGTTTTTGCTGGGTCGTCGATACCCAAACCAAATTCTTCAATATTTTTAACTACATTTGGTCCGCCAAAATCGCGAGCGGCACGTGCATCAATAGTTATATCAATAATATCACTCGGTTTTACATTATCATGTTTTGAGTGATTTGCAATTATTTTTTCAATAAGAGTATGTCCCATAGCTTGTTTATTTATTTTGCACAAAAATAGATAATTACAATTTAACAACTAATTTTTTTGTCAGATAATTAGTATAAAAATATTTATTTTCTTCTTGTTAAAATAAATTTAATATACTTTCGTTAATGATTAAACAAAATGTAATGAGTTTAACTAAACTATATATATTAATAATGATTGTGATTCCTTATTTGGCTTATAGCCAGATAGGTGGTTCTAATACTTATGATTTTTTAACTCTAACAAATTCTGCTCGTTCGGCTTCTTTGGGTGGTGATTTAATATCTATACAGGACAATGATTTAAATTTAACTTTTGAAAATCCATCATTGTTAACTCCTGAAAATGATAATCAGCTGGTATTTAATTATGTAAATTATTTTTCTGATATTAATTACGGATATGTTTCGTATGCCAAGGATATGCCTAAAATTGGGACTTTTGCTGCAGGAATGCATTATTTGAATTATGGCGAATTTGTAAAAGCTGATGAAACAGGCGAAAAGTTAGGAACATTTAGAGCGGCAGAATACTCATTAAATTTATTGTACTCAATTCCTATTGATACACTTTTTAATTTTGGAGTAAATTTAAAAACTATTTATTCTCAATTAGAAACATATACATCTATGGGAATGGCTATTGATGCTGGATTAACCTATTTTAATAAATACAGTAATACATTAGTTACTTTAGTGTTAAAAAATATAGGCACTCAGTTTAAACCTTATGTTGAAGGTAATTACGAGCCGTTACCTTTTGATTTACAATTAGGTTTTTCAAAAAGATTTAAGCATGCACCTTTTAGAATTTCTATTGTAGCTCATCATTTATATAAATACGATTTAACTTACGTAAATACTCAAGACCCTGATAACATACCTGACCCTATAACAGGTGAAATAACTGAAAAAAAATGGTTTGAGGAGAATGGCGATAAAGTTTTACGTCATTTAATATTTGGTATTGAAATAATACCTATAAAAAACTTTTTTATTAGGTTAGGGTATAATCATCAACGAAGGCAAGAGTTAAAATTATTTTCGGCAAATACTTTTTCTGGTATAAGTTGGGGGCTTGGTATAAAAATTTATAAATTTAGTTTTAGCTACGGAAATGCTGTTTATCATGCAGCAGGTTCGTCACACCACTTTTCTATTACAACAAATTTTTCTGATTTTAAACGTAAAGAAGTAATACCTGCAGATTAACTACCCTTATGTGCATTTACATGCACCTTAATTCTATCTCTTACCATATTTGCAATTTCTTGGGTTTCCATATCTTTATATTCTTCATAAGTAATTGGAGGTAAAACTATATATTCAATATTCCCTTTTGGATTAAAATTAAGAGTGTCTTTTGGTACAATTTCGCGAGTACCATTAATTACAATTGGTAAAATAGGTATTTTTTTACGTTTAGCAATAATAAATGCCCCTGATTTAAATGGACGTAGTGTGCCTGTAGTAGAGCGTGTTCCTTCAGGGAATATAAATATTGAACTTCCGTTGTCAATAGCTTTTGAAGCGTCTTTTACCATTTCTAAAATGCTTTTTCTGTCACCTCTTCTAAGTTTAACATAGTTGTTTAAACTCATATTCCATCCAATTATTGGAACTTTGAAAACTTCGGCTTTTGATACCCATTTAAAATGAAAAAATAAATATGAAGTTGATAATATATCTAATTGCGATTGATGATTTGCAACCATCATATATACTTTCTTTTTATCGTAATTTTTTTTGCCTATTAAGTTTATATGCCAGCCGGGTATTGAAAAAATATAAAAAGCACCCCATATTTGTGTAAAATAATGGAGTACAGCTAGCCTTTTATCAAAAGGCTTTGTAATAAGCCATATGAATAAAGCCACAATAAATAGAGGTATCCCTGCAGTGTAAAAGTATATAAAAAAGAATATTGAAAATGCTTTTCTCATGTCGCAAATGTAATAAATTTAAAACAAAAAAGTATTTCAATAATATAGTTAACTGTAATAATTTTTATTTTTAGTTAATTATCAGTTTTTTCTTATAAAGTTTATTTTTTGAAGTTGCTATAATTATATATGTTCCGGGAGCTAGCTTATTTAATCGGTC
This sequence comes from uncultured Bacteroidales bacterium, assembly GCA_947311115.1. GTDB lineage: Bacteria > Bacteroidota > Bacteroidia > Bacteroidales > JAFGXI01 > DYMG01. The sequence goes on from CAMZKE010000073.1 coordinate 22,343, forward strand.
TATAGCAGTAACTGTAGAGCCATTTACATCAGTTATTATTACTTTTGAGTATAATTGATTACCAAGAATATCATTTATTACAACTAAAACTTCAGCTTCTTTTTCTGCATTATTGATTTCAAGGTAAACATTTTTTCCATTGATAGAAGGGTTTGGGTACAAATTAAATATTGTTTCTCTATAAATAGATGATGAGCAGTCTGCGGTAACAATTTTTGATTCAGAAGCTGTATTGTCAAAATCAGTTTGTATTAATTTATAATATGTTATACCGTTATAAATATTGTAATCGGTAAAAGAATAATCTATAAGTTCATTACTATTGCCATTTCCGTCAATAATTCCTATTTCATTAAAATAATTTCCATTAGTTGATTTAAGAATACTAAAATAATCGTTATTTTTTTCTGATAATGTTTGCCAAGAAAGTTCAACACCATTATCATTACAATTTGCTTTTAAATTAACTAATTCTACAGGTAAAGGTTCTCTGTTGCTACCTATTGTAAATTTGTCGCTAAAAGTAAAACCGTACCATGTTGATGTGTATATGTAGCTGCCATAAGGGTCTCCTGAAGTTGTAACTAAATTTGTTGTAGTGTTTACTGATCCATCAAGTGGTGTCCACCAGCTAGAGCTTCTGCCTTCAGTAATCCATTGGTATCCTTCTAAATTAACCTCTGAAAGCCCATTAAGTTCTGTATCCCAATAATACATATTTACTTTAATTCCATGGGGTACATCAAGTTTGCCTATTCCCGGCACTTTGTAATATCTTTCAACACCTTGTGTTGGAATAGTTGCTCCTGTTCCATCAGTATAACTTCCAATTTGAATTTTTTGCCCACGAATAATTGTAATATTTCCTAAATTATCAGAGGTTGTAATTTCTATGCCTAAATTAGCAGGGTTATAGTTTGTTACATTGCTTACAGTGCGTGTTGCAGTAATTGTTCCTGCACCTTGACCTTTAATACCTGAGCCATCTGTTGATATAAATGTATTGTTGTTACTCTCATTTAAAATAGTTCCTGTTGTTGTAAGGTCAACATTTTTATCTTTTATATCTATTCTTCCTTGAGTAAAATCCATGTTATGCCTTACCTTTATATTGGAAGCTAATCTTAAATCTCCTGTTTTATTTATTGTTAAATCGTAAAACGATGTAGTACTAGAACCATTAATTTCTTGTAAAGCAGAACCGTTAAACTCAACATTTCCTGCACTAGTGGTAAACCATGAATTATTTGTAAAATTACCGGAAATATAAATATTTCCTGCAGCAGTAGCTACGCTACTAGAGCTCAAAATATTAAAATTAGAATAAGCATTTATTGTTCCGTTAGTAGCTGCTGATGCCGAATTTTGAAAAGTTAAATCTCCATCTACTGATAATACTCCACCGCTTTCTATAGTTAAAGAAGCTCCGTCAAATGTTAAATAGTGTCCTGATGTCATTGAAAGTGATGCGCCATTTTCAATTTTAATACTTTTACATGCACCTCCTACAGCATTTTTAATTAATCCATCATAAGGAACTACAGGGTAATTAGGACAGCCGGTAGGAATTAATACATCAACTGTATAATCCGGTATAGTACCGTATCCCCAGTTTCTGCAATTTAACCAATCTGTATCGTAAGCTCCTGTCCACGTACCAATAGAACTGCCTGAGTTTGCTGGGTTGACTACTGCATCAATAATATCGTAACAAATGCCTACATCATCGGAAACTGTTACCGTATATGTTCCAGCCACTAAATTATTAATTGTTGCGGTTGTGACACCTGTACTCCACGCATAGGTATATGTGCCTGAACCTCCAGTTGCTGATGCTGTAATTGTTCCATTTGCATCGCTTGCGCAAACTACAGAGGCATCATTAACAACTGCATTGCCAGACACCCCGTTAACTGTGAAATCTAATGAATTTCCGGTTACTTGATTTCCACAAGCATCATCAACTTGTCCTGAAAATATTAGTGTATATGTTCCACCTGCAATTAGCTGGTTACTAAGTGTTAATTCAAAATCTCTATCAGTTGCAGTTCCTGATTGGCTATTTACTTGAGTAATAGAATATGGTCCACCGGGACCGGCAATTGAAAAATCACCTGCATTTACAGTTAATGTATCAACATTTTCTGTAAATCTAGCTGTAATTTTATTTTGTCCGCAAGTTGGAGCATTTAGTATTGTTTGCAATTCAGGTGCGGTATTGTCAACCACAATTCCTGATGACATAGAAAAGTCGATTGTATATCCGCTTTGCGTTGAACTAAAATTACTTAGGTTAATTACATAAACATCACCTTGTACAACAGGAATTGCATCATTAAACGGAGTTCCTCCAGCACCTTGACTTGATAATGATGTTGAGCCGTCAGGCCCGGTAACTCCATCTGTGCCGGAATAATTACAGCTAACTTCAAGACTTGCGTCTGTGTATATATCAGAGCAATTTGAATTTGTTAAATTGAAGATAGCCCAGTCGTAATCATCATTTGGGTCAACAGGGGTTATTGTAAAGGTTAAATTTCCTGTTTGTTGTACTGTAAATATATACCAAACATCGTTTAATTCACCTGTTGATAGACATGATGAGCTACCAGATATTTCTAAAGGGACATTTCCAGTACCTTGATATGAATTAACTGTACTATAAGAGTCTCCGCAAATAGGAATTGCACCCAAGCAATCTTGTTCATTTGGTGTTAATGGGTGAGGGTTACAATCTGTATTAGAATAAGTATAACTATGCGAGCCAGATGACCCATCATCGGAATATGCAATATTTCCTTGCGAATCGTATAAAACAAATACGTTTTCGTAGCTGTAACTTCCTGCTGTATAATTTAGTACAATGTTATCTCCAATATTAATAGGTATATCATGGCATTCAGGGCCAGTACCACTATTTAGTGTCCACGAACCGATAGATACACCAGCTACAGTTGCTTCTATTGTTCCTCCATTCCAACCATCTCCATAACTATCATTCAAACATAGTTGCCATGTACAATCAGGACAATTATTTATAGTAGTTGCTGTTGAATAGGTTAGGTTGCCAGGCCCGCAGCTTCCGTTATTATTGCCAAACCAACAATCACCTTCTTTTACAACATCAAAGGTTAAATGATTAGCACCTATTGTTGTTGGAGCTGTCATTGTTAATGTGTATTCTTGTTGTGCTCCTGGTGCTAAATTACCTGCATTTACTCTTACTAAATAATCGGGGTCTCCGTCCCATTTACAGCCAATATTTACATCTGGCGAAGAATCTGTCCATGCTTGTGTTCCATTATTTTTTACAGTTACTTTTACATCTCGTGTTTCACCTCTACACCAATCAGATGAACCTACATTCATAGATATCCATTGGCTCGAATAATCTAAAACAAATCCTGTTATAACAACGTTATCAATAGCCCAATACCAATCGTAATTTGCATTATAATAATGAAATTTTACTTTCATAGATGTATTTATATAGGCACTAATATCTATTGTTTGATGATTAGGGTTTCCCCAACTACCAATATCAGAAGCTAAATGGTATACATTAACCCATGAACTTCCATCCCAAATATCTACATCTGCAATATCATTACTATATTTGTTGTAATAATGATCGAATTCTAGAATTATTGAAGAGTATGAAGTCCCATCAAAAGAAGGTGTAATTAACTCTTCGTTCATATTAACAGATCCAGCAGCATCACTATTTACAAAAGCAAATGGTGTTCCATCTAAATCATTTCCATTGTAATTATTTGTAACAAACCAAGTGTCATTTGTAGCACCATTATCTATTATATTCCATGATGCGTTAAAACCAGCGTTAAAATTATCACTCCAAATAGTAACCTGCCCAAAAGAAAAATAATTAGTAAAAATAAAGAAAAGTAAAATATATAATATCCTCATAATAGTTTTGTTTAAACAAATGTATTTAAAATTTGTATTTGGTTAACTTATTAATCAAAAATACTATAAAATAAAGTTATTAACAATTTATTTTTATTAAATGCCATTTATAATAGTTAAAAATAGTTATTAATATTATTTAGATTGAATAAAAATAGTATCTTTGTAAAAAAAATAATATGAAATTAATAATACTACTTATGTTATCAACAGGAATTTTTGCTCAATCATTTTACGATTTTACTGTTTATGATGTTGACAGTAATAAATTTGAACTATCTCAATTAAAAGGAAAAAAAGTACTTGTTGTAAACGTAGCGTCTAAATGTATGTACACAAAACAGTATCCTGAGTTAGAAAAATTATACCAAACTTATAAAGATAGTGGTTTTGTTATTATAGGCTTTCCCGCAAATAATTTTATGAAACAAGAGCCTGGAACAAATAATGAAATAAAAGAATTTTGCACATTAAATTATGGGGTTACGTTTCCAATTATGGCAAAAATATCGGTAAAAGGGAAAGATATTCATCCTTTGTATAAATGGCTTACATCTAAAGAGTTAAATGGTGTGGAGAATTCAAAAGTAAAATGGAATTTTCAGAAATATATGATTAATGCTGATGGTAGCTTTCATGGCTATGTAAAGCCCAGTAAAAAGCCTTTTACAGAAAAAATTATTGATTGGATTACAGAAAAATAGAAATTATTTATTTGTATTATCCACGTCAATAATATCAGGAACGATAAAGGCGTCTGGGTATTCAGATTTTATCTGAGTTAAAAAATATAATGCTTCACTTTTTGTTCGGTAATCGCCAACTTTTACTCTAAAGTATGGGTTGTCGTAAACAATATGAGCTTTTGTGTCTTTGTGTTGACTAATAAAAGTAACTCTTACATTATTTGTTTTTTGTCTGGCACTTTTACCATTTCCGAAATATATTTGTATTCTGTAACCTTCAATACCTTTTTTATTATCTATTGATGCAAATTGTTTTTCCATAGCTAAACGAAGTTGTGGCGATTGGTAAACTTTTATGTCTCCGCCATTATTATCGTTTAGTTTATTAAAAATATTTTTTGCGTTGTCTTGTGCATTTGCAATTATATAGAATAAACTAATTGTTATAATTAATACTGTTTTCATTTTGCAAATTTAATCAATTTATTTTAATATGATACCCCATTTTTTAACACTTGTATTTATTAAATATGTGTATTTGTCAAGTTTTAATGAAAATTAAGAAAATAAATAAATATTTATTGGTTAATATATTTTTTCTATTTGTATCTTTGTACTGGTTTTGGTTAATATATTAGGCTATATTTTAAAAAATAATCCGAGCATTTCTTTGCTCGGATTTTTTTATGTTTAAAAAGTGGTATTATAAATAATGAATCTTCTCGCCACAAGAGAATGAGATATCATTATGGAAAATAATGTTTAATACCAACTCAACACCAAAATACGCTATATAAATCATTTCTATTTTTCTTTCTTTTTGTTAAAAATTATTCCCATAGCTATTGCTATGCAAAGAATTTTTACCTCAA
>CAMZKE010000074.1 GCA_947311115.1 uncultured Bacteroidales bacterium
AGAAAAAGAAAAAAGCATGAATAATTCCATCTAACTAAATTAGTAAAATTCTGAATATCACCAATATGGTGTTTATTAAAATTTAGTTAGCTATTTTTTGCTACTTTTTCTAAAGTCTTGTAATCCGGGTTAGGCACATAACTTGAGATTTTTATAAAAAAAACGCAAATACTCCATTATTTTAACATTTTACTAAAACTTTCAGAAATATGTGATTTTATTACAAACTATATTTATAAAACATAGCCTTGTCATTATTTGTCACGCATAGTTTTTAGTATTTATTTTATTTACACGTTATTTTTGGACTTGTATTTACTATTATTAAATAAGATAAAATAATTAAAAAATTTATAATGATTTCTGCATTTACAAAAAAACTATTTTTATTATGCTTTAGTGTTTTTATAACACAAATAAGCATGGCACAAAAACTAAAACCATATATTTTAATTGTTCAACCTATTGTTGTACAATCTGATGAAGGCACTAATCCTGCATCAATGGCTTTGCCTGAGAAACTTGTAGATAGAGCTTATGAAAAAGCGGGTGTTGACTTTTATTTTTTAGAACCAATTTATTATAATAATACTAAAGCAAGAGATGGCAAGATTAATCTTGATGAAATAATTAAAAAATCGAAAAAAGATGGTGTTATAAGAGGAAATGGTGATATAATTAATATGTTTTTTGTAAATGCTGTAGATGGTAACAAAGGACCTTTAGGTAGAGGTATGATGGGCGGTAATTATACGTTTATTTGTTTAGGAGAAGGCAACAAAAACGATACTAATTTCATAAATATGCAAGCTTTTGTAATTGCACATGAAGTTGGTCATAATCTTTCATTAAAACATATAGTTGACGACCCAAATATTCCGGATACAATACCAAATATTGAAGGTGATGGCGATTTTTCAGAGAGAATTAATCCAAAATACAGTTTAACAGACTATCAAATAGATATTATTCACAAAAGTCCGTTGGTTCATCCGAGAATTGAGTTTTTATCTCAAAAGGAAGGTGAAGTTGCAATTCTTGACGAAACATTTGAAGCTTATTTTTCAAAACTTCAAGAGCCCGAAATTTCTGCATTTATAAACGAAAAAGTTGATTATACAGATATAGAAGCAGCTAGAGCGTATGCAAGAAAAAGGTTTTCTGCTGCTGTAACCGATTTTACTACTGAAGAGAAAGAGTGTATCAGCTTTGTAATAAATAGAGTTAACAAAGCACTGATAGACAATAATCTTAATACTATGGCTAATCACCCATGGCGATTAATTAAAATAGAAGATTGGCTTTGTGGCGGTTTTGCTCATACCAGAGGAACATATATAATTTTGAGTCAACGACATATTGATTATCTAAGCAAAAACTGGAAGGAGGATATGACACCTGAAGAAGAAAATGAATTAGTTGAAAAATTAGGTGGGCTATTGGTACACGAACAATTACACTCTTTACAAAGAACTTACAAATCAAAATTTGTTGATTTATACACCAATTATTGGAATTTTGTAGAGTCTGATAATATAGAAACCGATAGTAGTATTCAATTAATGGAAGTATCAAATCCTGATGCTCCTGTTGCAGAATGGGTGATTCCCGACCCTATTAACAAATCAAAATTTTATTGGGTAAGAACACTATTAAAAGATTATACAGGAATACCGGTTATGGGTAAGGATTTTACAGATAAAGTTTTTACACTTACTAAAAAACAAGATGCTTATTATTTGCAAAGAGATGCAAACAATAATCCAATAGCATTGAAACTTGACGATATTAGTTTTTACAAAAATGCTTTCGCTGATAAAAATAGAGGTATAGACCACCCAAACGAAATTTCTGCATATATGTTTTCTGATTATTTTGTGTCTTTATTAACTAAAAATAAAGCTTTTGCTAATCAAAAACAAGAAGCTGTAAAAAATTCTAATGCATTTATAGAATGGATAAAAAAAGATATGTAACACCAAGTTAATTACTTTCCAATACAAAAGCTACCGAAAATATTTCCAAGAATTTCGTTATTGGATATTTCACCTGTAATTTCACCAATATAATGTATTGCATTTCTAATATCAAGAGCTATTATATCGGTAGGCATTTCGTTTTCAATTCCGTCTTTTGTTTCATGTATTGATTGCTGAGCTTTAATAAGTGCCTCGTAATGACGAATATTAGTAACAACAATTCCATTCGGATTTGTGATATTCTCATTAATATTATTCAGTAATGTTTCTTTTAACAAATCAATACTTTCGTTTTGTTTTGCTGAAATAAACAAGCAATTCAAATCTGAATTTTTAAATTCTAATATTTTATCTTTTGAAACTAAATCTGTTTTATTAGCAATAACTATTCGGTTAATATTATTATTTAATTGTTTTAAATCTTCTTTTACTTCACTTATTGATATATTATTAATATCAAACAAATAAATATAAATAGTTGAATTATCAATTTTTTCAATTGCTTTTTCAACTCCTATTTTTTCAATTTCATCAGAAGTTTTTCGTAAACCCGCTGTATCGATAAACCTAAACTGAACACCATCAATATTTACAACCTCCTCAATTGTATCTCTGGTTGTACCGGCTATTTCAGATACTATTGCTCTATTTTCGTTTAACAATGTATTTAACAATGTAGATTTTCCAGAATTTGGGCGACCAACAATTGCAACAGGTACACCATTTTTTATTACATTACCATATTTAAAAGATTGTATCAGCTCTGTTAAATGTTTATCAACATCATCAATAATAGTATTTAGCTGTGTTCTATCAGCAAATTCAACGTCTTCTTCCGCAAAATCGTTCTCTAACTCTATTAACGATACAAAATGAATAAGCAATCCACGTAAATGATTTAATTTAGCTGAAAAGCCACCTTTCATTTGCTGTATTGCCAACCTATGCGATGCTTCCGATTCTGATGCAATTACATCAGCAACACCTTCAGCTTGTGACAAATCCATTTTACCGTTTAAAAATGCACGTTGTGTAAATTCTCCGGGTTTTGCAAAATGTGCACCTTCATTAATTATAATTTCAAGTATTTTTTTTTGAATATACACTGAGCCATGACACGAAATCTCGACAGAATCCTCACCGGTGTACGATTTTGGAGCTTTAAAAACCGATATTAAAACATCATCAATAACTTCATTATTATATACAATATTTCCGTAATGTATTGTATTTGGTTTAGCTTTTAAGAGTTTTACTTTTTTATTTTGAGCTTGAAATATTTTATCACAAATTTGTAATGCCTCACTCCCACTTAACCTGACAACTGCAATTGCACCATTTCCTGGAGGGGTTGAGATTGCACAAATAGTATTTTCAGAGTTCATATTTAATAATAATATACTTTTTCTTCATTAGATGAAACCTCAAACAAATAAGCTACAGATAATTGAAACACACGATTATACGACTTCTCATAATTTTCAGGTTTTGTTTCATATGTTAACACATCAGAAAGACCTTGAGAAAATCTTAACGAAACAAACATCAATACATCTTCTATAGGTATTTCAAATCCTAAACCTACTTTAAAACCATATTCATGTCTATTAGTTTTCACTCCATCATTTGCAAAACTATCATCAATTTCATGAGAATCGTCTTTTAAAACTTTTTCGCCATATTTATAATATTCTTTATATTTTCCGGCAAACATATAACCATAATACCCCCCTAATTCTAAATAAGGCCCCATGCCTCCTGCACCTAATACATATTTAAACATTAATGGCACCTCAACATAATGTAACGAATAATTCCATTCTCCTGTTAATGATGTATCGTTATATATTTTATCAATTTTTGCTTTCAAGCCCTTTGTATTATATGCAATTTCAGGTTGAATTGAAAAAGATTTTATCTTAAAATTGAGAACAACAGCTCCATTACCTCCAAATTTAGGCACAAAATCAGATATATTATTTCTTTCTTGATTGAATTCATCAACTGCGGGCATAGTTGATGCCGAGCTCATATTTAATCCTGCTTTAAAACCCACAAAAATTTGTGAATAACCTGTACTTATTGAAAATACTATAATAATTGTTGCGAATATTTTTTTCATTTTATAATATTTATATTTTTATCGAATTCTGTTCATTGATTTTACCAATGCGTCGTCTTTTCTAATTTGACGAAAAGCTAAATAGTTTAATATCCCTGCAATTACAGGAAATACAATACTTATATTTGGTAGTATTACAGCATCGTAGTTTGAAAATGCACGATATAAAACATATACAGCCATACCGCTTAAACTAAACATTAAAATTGTATTATACATTGTTATACGTAATTGTAATGTTCGTTTTTTAAACAAAAAAATTGCAACAAAATTTAGCAAGCCAATTAATGGTATAAGTATCATTAATGCGTATGTTTGTTGTACTAACTCTGTAGAATTTTCAATTATTTGGAAAAAACCATTAAACATTAGTTTATAATTTTGCGTTTCTACAACTACTTCGCCTAAAGGCACAAAAAACAAGCTTTCAATTATTAATAAAGCCACCAATAAATATAGGGTTTGTATTCTTTGTATCATATTTACTTTTTTTTACAAAAGTAAATAAAAAATAATGATTTTATATTTTAATGTAACTAAAAATCTAGCAATACCAATCCTACTGAAAATTGATTTACTGGTACAGCCATGTTAGGATAAAACATTTCAGAGAAATTATATTCAGCATAAATTTCAAATACACCGTATGCAAATTTAAAAATTACACCATATTGGAATGGATTTAATTGGTAATTTTCATAAATTTTCTCCTTAATTTTATTTCCATCACGTTTATAATTGTATTTCATATACGATACAATATTATACGAGCCGAAAACACCTGCCGAAACAAATATTAGTCTATGTTTTCTTCCAATTTTATTTTGCCACTCAAAAATTAAAGGAATTCGTAATTTATTAATTGTTAGTTTTGTTTTGTAAAAATTGTTTACTGTATCCTCAACAGCAGAAATACTTGTTGTTGTATTTATGATTCTGTAATAGTTCTTAAACCTGTAATTATTAAATTTAAGTCCTAGCCCTGTAACAATTCCAAAATGATTTTTATACAAATTAAAACTATGCTGAAAAAAATCGAAGTTTACTTCCCACGAACGTATTTCGTTAAGCTCTAAAACATCTTCATTAATCTGTCCAAGTTGATTAAAATCTGAAGATGATTTTATATTCATCATATTTAAACCTAAGGAAAAACCGACTAAATGCCCTCTAAAATCAGGTTTTTTATTAGCTGATGTATCAGAGCCAATAATAATTACTTTGGTTTTCCCAAATTTAAAAAAAGTTGTATCATTACCATCTGTTTGAGAATATGCAAAAACAGAAATAAAAAGCAATATTATAATACAAAACTTATTCATCTATTTTCTTATTTTTTTTGATACCCTAAACCTGTTAGTGTTTATTGCTAATTTAGAAACCTCTCCATCTTTATTATAAATTTTTTCTATTTTAGTACCTGTAAGTTCCGATATTTTTTTGCCTAAGAGTTGCCAAACACTTTTTGGATTAACTATATTTGGCTCATCATCATTACTTTTATAATGTGACATCATCTCTGAAATATAAACATCTGATTTTATTTCATTTGTAAGAGATTTAACCATTGTTGGATTACAATTTTCATTATTATCAACAACATTATTCAACAAATCAGCTTCCTTTATATTATCATTTGGTTTTATTTCAGGTATATAAAATATTGGTTTATTATTTCTGTATTTAGGAATATTATTATTTGCTAAATTTTCTTCAACAACAATTAATTGTGCATTTTTTTTACTAATATAAATGGGTTTTATCATAGGCTCATTGTTAGCAAAATTAGAAGTACTTTTTGCAACAATTTTAGGTGTTTCTCTCTTTATTACTGTAAATGCTTGTTGATTATCGTATTTATCGAAACTACTTAATTCGCCATAATCAACCACCGATGCAATTTGCTGTGTTGATGTATTATTTGATATTTGTTTAAATTCATTATTATTTTCAAATAAAAAATATGAAATAAATATAACAACTAATATTGCGGCATATTGATATACCCTTTTTAACTTAAATATACCTGATGAAACAGAAGAACGTTTTAATTTTTCTTTTTCATTAAATGTTATATTCAAGTCTGGTTTAATAATTGTTTTTGTAAATATTTCAAATTCTTTCTTTTTATTAATATCTGTTTCTAGTTCTTTATTAAAACTAATAAGTTTTTCTTCCGGTAAATTGTTTTCTATTTTATCAATACATTTATCAAAGAAAACACTTCCGGTGATAGTTGTGTCTGTTTTTTTAAGAAAATTTTTAGGTTCAAATTTTATAGGTTCTTTTTTGAGTTCAACATATTTAAATTGATTAAACTCGTTATCCAAGTCACTATTCTGAGCCAGAAACAACATTAGTTCGGCAACCTGATGGTTGTTTAAGTTACCATCAAAGTAATCAATAAAAAACTCTTCGTAATTATTTCGTGTTATTTTATTCATTTTATTTTTTAAAGTATTTTCTCGATACTTCCAATGTAATTTTTTAAAAACAAACGTGCTCTATAAATATATACCTTAACTTGCGATTCGTTTAAATCAGTTATTTCTGCTATTTCTTTATACGAATATCCTTCGTAATCTCTAAGCATAATAACTGTACGCTGCTTTTCAGGCAGTTTATCTACTGCACTTGTTAAAATTTCACCAATATCAGAATAATTTTCTGAATGTGAGTAACTAACTTCATTCACATTTTCGAAATCTACTATTCTTTTATTCTTTCTAAAATAGTCAATAAGAGTATGGTACGCAGTTGTAAAAATATAAGATTTTGCTTTTTCAAAAGATACTGTATCAACTTTAACCCACATTTTAGTATAAGTTTCTTGAACTATATCTTTTGCAACTTCTTCATCTTTTGCATTTTTTAGAACAAATCTAAAGACTGCATCAGAAAACAAATCTACACTTTTATTATACTCTTTTATTGTCATTTTCTTAGTGTATGACGATGGTAAATATAAATAGTTACACTATTACATTGTATAAAATAAATTAAGTACTAAAACATTATTATAACTACCGCTTTTATAAAAATTAAATGGCTCGTTATCTTTTATTGGTATTATTGAGTAAAGAAACCTGACTCCAACTTTAACATTTGGTGTAAAATGCCAATTTACCCCTACTAAACTACTAATATCAAATTTTCGCACATGATAATATTGTGGGTCTATTGGTTCTAAGCATTTAGTATCTTCTTTTGCTTTTACATTTATTGCCGGAGCCAAACCCAAATCGAACGATAATTGAGTTATTTTTTTTATATGTTTTGGTTTAAGAGTAAGATAGGTTGGCAACTCAATATAATTAACTATTAATTTATAACAAGTTCCTGTTTGTGCATCAGAGAATTTACTACCTTTATTAATATAACTTATTTCAAGAGTAGCAAACCACTCTTTATTAAAATTAAATCGTGTAAAAATACCAAAATCAAAACCGAATTTATTATATCCGCCATAAGTGTCGCCATCTACCTGAGATGTTACACCTCCAGCAAAAAAACCACCGGAAAAACCTTTTTCTTGCGAAAAAGAATTAATACTTATTAAAGCTATTATTAAAAATAAAAAATATTTTTTCATTCTGCTATTAAAAAACAAAAGCCATATGCTTACAGCTTACGGCTTTTATTATTATATTTTTATGTTAGTTAAAACCAACCACCTTTACTCTTATGTTTACCCATACCAAAATTGTATAGTAAAGCAACTCCGGCTATTACGGTATTACCTTTATTTACGCCAAATGTACCAAATCCTCGTAAATCAAAAGAAGCATTATTTGCTAAATTAAACCTAAATCCTCCATTAAAATAAGGACCATGATTTAAACCTTCACTAGCCTCTTTTTCTCCTTCACGATTAGATGTACTTAGGACTACGTAATTAAAATCCCAACCAAAACCAAGAAAAACACCTATTCTATGCTTTGGGCCTTTAAAGGCTCCATGGTAGAAATTAAAATCCATTGTGATAGGTACATTTACCGAAATTCCACTTGTTACAACAGAATCTTCTTTTGTACCTCTATATTTACCAGATTTACTTTTTAACCCAAGTATTGATATGGGAAATCCCAAACTAACACTAGATTTTCTACCCATTTGCCCAAAAATAAATTTAGGTTCTAATATTGCACCATACACTGTTGGACCAGAGCTAGGACTTGCATCCATCACTCCTATTGCAGGTCCCGCTTGAAAAGCCCAAGACTTCCTCTGCTTACCTCCTGTACGTACCTGCGAAAATGAATTAGAAACTAATAACACTAAAACAATTAATGTGGTGATATGTCTCATAATAAAAAATAGTTTTTCTTTAATCAAACACAAAAATAGTATTTTTTTTGTGAATTAACATTATTTTTAAATTTATGTTTAATTTTTGTTAACTTAGTTACAAAAAACAAAATTATTATTTTTCGACAACACTATTGTTTTGTTCTATTTTTTTCTTGTTAATAATGGTTGCAACCTATATGTAACACCAAACTTTAGTCCCATATTTGCATAACTTCCGGAAGAATAACTACTATATAAACTAAACAACATAGTAGGTCCTCCGTAAATAATTATATTTTCCATAATTGTGCCATGAAACCCAAACATTCCGGCTCCAACAACAGTTATAGGGCTTAATTTATTTAAAAAACTAACAGTTTCTGTTGTTTGTTTGCCATAAATAGTTGAACTAGTACTATTATAATATGCAGCTATAGGAACTCTTACATCTACACCCCATTCGGCGTAAAAGCCGAATTTATTGCCGGGAGTAATAAATGCTCTTAAAGGAATTTCTACATTATGTATAAAATATCTTCTAGTAGTATTAAGAAAATCTGTAGAAAAACTATTCACATTGTAACCAACTCCTATATTAAAACCAAACACATTGTTTAAATAATATTTAGTATCAATAACCGTTTGAACAAAAATCCCTGCACTATTTTCGTATGAGTAAACCTCATTACCAAACTCGTCAATATAATAGTTATCAGCAACATAATTATCGAAAGTGCCACCGCCTGTTGTAGAAATACCAACATGAAGTCCTTTTTTTTGTATTCTTGTTTTGTCAAGTACAATTTTATTAATATTTAGTTTGCTATCCGAATTTTTAAAAGAGCTGCCATCTTCAAACTTAATACCGGCAATATCTGCTTTATTTATTGTTTTAACTTGATTTAGAGTATCGTTAAAAATTGTGTATTTAACAATAGAATCTGCTCCATAACTTTTAATTTTAACTTTTAACAACTCTTTATCTTTTGTAACAATTATATCTTGCGAAAATGCTACACACACTTGCATTATTATCAAAGCGATAAATATTCTTTTCATTTAATATGTATTTTAATATTTTTATAAGATAATTACACATAAATTGCAATATACCCTAAACAAAAATACTAAAATTATTACTTTTGCCAAATGAACGTAATATTTATAACAATAATATCGATAATTACTTTTGATTACTTGTTAGAGCAAGTTTTGGAATACTTAAACTCTACAAAAAGAGGAGTAACTCTACCTGATGAGTTAAAAGATGTTTTTAATGAAGATGAGTATAAAAAGCAACAAGAACACGAAAAAATAACCGGTAAATTTGGATATATAACATCTACATTCAGTTTAATAATAATGCTATTAATGTTTTTTCTTAATGGCTTTGCTAGTGTTGACACTATTGCAAAAAGTTTCAGTTCAAATAATATTTTAATAGCATTAATTTTCTTTGGCATATTAATGCTTGCTTCCGATATAATAAACACACCTTTTTCTATTTATAGCACATTTGTTATTGAAGAAAAATTCGGATTTAACAAAACAACTGTTAAAACATATATTTTTGACAAAATTAAAGGCTGGTTTATTGGAGCTATAATTGGCGGTATATTATTATCGGTAATTGTTTGGTTCTACTATTTTGCAGGTAATTTGTTTTGGTTATACGCTTGGGCTGTAATTAGCTTTTTTATGATTTTAATGACTATGTTTTATTCATCAATAATAGTTCCGCTATTCAACAAACAAACAAAATTAGAAGATGGTGAATTAAAAACTGCAATTGAAGAGTTTAGCAAAAAAGTTGGATTTAAATTAGATAATATTTACAAAATTGACGGTTCAAAACACTCTACAAAAGCAAACGCATACTTTAGTGGTTTAGGAAAGAAAAAACGTATAGTATTGTACGATACTCTTATTAATGAATTAAGCACAAACGAAATTATTGCTGTTTTGGCTCACGAAATTGGTCATTATAAAAAGAAACACACATTAAGTACAATAATTATATCGGTTCTTCAAATGGGGCTAACACTTTATATACTATCCCTTTTTGTAGGTAATCCGGCTTTATCAAAAGCTTTAGGAGTTAGCAATACAAGTTTCCATATCGGATTAATTGCTTTTGGCATTTTGTACAGCCCAATTTCTACAATAATAGGATTGGTTATGAATATAATATCGAGAAAAAACGAATACGAAGCCGATATGTTTGCAAAAAATAATTTTAGTGGAGATTATCTTATTTCTGCATTAAAAAAATTATCGAAAAACAGCTTAAGCAATTTAACACCACATACTGCGTATGTGTTTTTTCATTATTCGCACCCAACATTACTTCAACGAATTAAAAACTTAAAAAAATAATATAATGACAAAATTTTTATTAATTATTACAACTATATTTATTGTCGTTTCGTGCAAACAACAAGTAAAACTACAAGAAGAAGTTAAAGAATTTTATAATAACGGAAATAAAAAAACTGTTGAATTATTTGATGATGTACAAGGCGACAAAATAGTTAGATATTATAAAGAATTCTACAAAAACAAACAGCTAAAAATTGAAGGTCCAATAAAAAACGATGAAAGAAACGGACATTGGATATTTTATTATAAAAATGGTAATAAATGGAGTGAAGGAAACTATATAAACGGTATAGCTAATGGTAAATTTACCCAATACTACGAAAATGGTAAATTATGGATGTACACTTATTATAAAATGGGTAAAAAAACCAGAGTTATTCTTTTCGATGAAAAAGGTAAAGCTATTGAGGATAATAATTTAAAATAAAATTATTTTATTAATAAATCTCCTCGCTGCAAGGTGCGAAGAATTTAACCCAAACTGATTAAATGATATTTATACACATCTAATTATTTTACCAACTTCATTTCAAAAGTTTGGTTTTCGGTACTAATTTTAAGAACAACAATACCCATTTCAATATTTTGCATATCGTTTATTGTATAGTTATTTTCTGAATATTTATATACTTTTTTATGTGCAAAATAAATTGTTCGTCCTAACATATCGTATAAACCAATAGTTATTTCTTGATTTTGAGCAGAATATAATTTAAAGCTTATTTCATTTTCCACAGGGTTTGCAGATGTATAAACAAAAACATCGTTTTTTGAATAACCATTAAGTTCTTGAATTGACAATAAAGCTTCTCCAAAATCAGGTATTCCGTAGCCATAAGCGGTATCAGGAGTATTGTATTTAGAGCTATTTTCTTCAATAATATTAAATAATTCAATATTATTTAATTCTGGTTTTGCTTGCCATAAACAGGCTACTAAACCTGCTGTTATTGGTGATGAAAAAGAAGTTCCGCTATTAGCTGTTACATTTCCTCCAGCATCAATTAATGCACTATTTAAACCCACAGCAACTACATTTGGTTTTAGCCTACCATCAGAAGTAGCACCTTTTGAGCTAAACGATGCTATTGTTCCTGTATAGCCAATAGCACCAACAGTTAAAATACTATCAGCATCGGCAGGTACACCAATATATTTCCACGCACTTGTGCCTTCGTTACCGGCACTATTTACAACTGCAATTCCTTTTCTTGCTGCTATTGTTGCAGCTATTGAAGCTCTTGCTGTTTTTCCATTTAAATCAGCATAAGTATGATTTTGTCTTGAATCGTCAAAAGTTGTATATCCAAGCGAACTATTTACTACATCAGCCCCAATACTATCAGCATACTCAATACCCGAAACCCAATAATCTTCTTCAATTAAATTTTCTCCATTAGTATCTTCTGTTCTAACCAAAACAAACGAGGCTTTGGGTGCTGTACCAATAAACTCACCTGGCAAATAACCTGCAATTGTTGAAAGAACCATTGTCCCGTGTGTGTGATAGCCATATACATAACTTGTTCCCGAAACAATATTTCTTGTAGCAATTATTCTATTATCAGTAAATAAATGCGAAAAACCCTCTATTTGGTCAACATTCATAAAGCCTGCATCTAAAATTGCAATTAACATTCCTTCGCCTCTATAGCTATTGTTATGTAAAACCTCGCCATTATGTATATGAATTTGATTGTAAGCGTTTCCATAATCATAAAAATCGTCTATTTCTTTTATGTTTTGAATTCCTTGATTTGTTTTTTTATTAGTAGCTTTTAACTGTGTAGCAAACCTATCAATATGTTCAATAAAACCTAAATTTTCAATAGTATCTAAAAAAGCTGTATCTGTACTTGCTATTGTTACAGCATTTAGCCACTTCGATGTTAATAAAACATTACAACCTAAGGCTTCTAAGCTATCAATATACAGCTGAGTAACAGGCAAATCACTTTCATCAATATTAATATTATATCTATTTCTGCGTTCGATTGCTCGTTGCGATAGAAAATTTTCCGGGTGAGAAATATCGTACCCATTATTATTTTTATCAGATAATTTAACCCAATATTTACCCGAGTACGATTGCGAAAAAACTGTTGTAACAGTTATCAATAAAAGTATTATTATTCTCATTTTAAAGTTTGTTTATATATATAGCCAACATTTATACGCTGCTCCCAAAGTATTCCCGGCTGTGGTTCAAGCTCCGAAATATTTATTATTTCCTTATATGCTAAACCAATATTTTTAACGTATTTTTCTATGGCAAATTGCTTCTCTATTAAATTCTCATTATCGTTTTGAAGAACGGTTAAAACATCAGAATAATCTTTACCTCCTATTATCTCATTAATATCAACATCAGTAATTTCATATTCTTCCGAGTCTTTTGTATTTTCAATATTTCCGTCCCAAACACGTCCCTTTTTTATAGGAAAAATTAATCGTTTATACCTATAATTTTCTTCTGTTTTAAAAATAGTATTTCCTGATTTTGTAACGTACCAAATATTCAACACTTTCCACGTTGTATCTGATGCGTTTTTTATATAGCGTTCAATTCTGCAAGCCCTATCCCCCTCATTATCAACAAAAGTAGATTCAAAAAATTCTTTTAACTGATATTTTATTGTATCATTAACACCAACAGCCCTATCAATATTTATTTCTGTAATATCATAAATTAATTCTTGCCCTACTGTTAACGGATAATAACTCATATCAACAATAGGTACTACAAGCTCCTCATTATCTTTTTTACAAGAAAACAAAGCAACCGAAAATAATATGCTAATTATGATGTATTTCAAAATATTTTGCAAGTTAAGAGTTTTTTATCTGTTATTCAATTTTTACAAAAATATAACTATGCCATAGATGTAAAGTTATGTTAATAAGTTGCATTAAAAAAGCTCCATAAACTTTTTTATTATTAATAAAAGTAATACATTTGCAACAAAACACAACTGTATATGAGAACATTAAGTAACTACGCTTTAATACTTATTTTATTATTAAGTAGCAATTATATTTTCGGACAAATAAAACAAGGGAACACTGCAAATGCTGAAATTTTTGCAGATACTCCTTTCAGAATAAAAAAATATGACGAACAAGGAAATTTAAAAGCTATTCCTATTCATGTGTTTGCGCATGACGCTGATGGAACCGGATTTAACATACTGTTAATGAGTATAGATATCAGAATAAAAAATGCAACTGATACAAATTTCACAAATATTATTACTTTCAATAATTTATCAGATAATGGGTTTGATAGTTTATTTATTCTTAAATCTCCAAACAACAATAATCTTGATATAAAAGATTTTAGCACAAGTAGCTATCAAAAATCTACTAACCATACTATTGAGTTTACCGACTCTCATGATGGTTTAAGTGGGAACGATTATGTTAGAATTAACAGTAAATATTGGTATTTTACAATTATGATTCCGGCTGATAAACTTGTTGGATTTGATGATATTATTGACATTAAAGTTAATTTTAATATTGACTGGTCGGTTGACGACGAAACCGATTTACGAGTATTTAGAACAAATTACGAAGTGCCTAAAATTGCCAATTGGTATCGTGGCGATGTGCATTACCATAGTGTTTTTACTCAAAATTCGGCTGAAATTGGTTTACCTCTAGAAGCAACAAAACTTGCAGCAAAAGAAATAGGAGTTGATTGGATAATTACTACCGACCACTCGTGCGACTTTGATAATTACGGTATAGGAATGAGCGAAAATTGGCAGTTTCTACAGCAAACAATTCAACAATTAAACCAAGAAGATAGTAGCTTTATTTTTATTCCGGGAATGGAAACTTCGGTAAACAATGGTGCTGGCGATATTGTTCATGCACTTACCTATCCTTCGCCTGACTCTATATACAGCATGCCATATTTAGGCGACGGTGGCGGCGACCTCAGCTCAACAGAAGTTACTGTTGATAAACTTTTAGACACACTAAGTTACTGCGGCGGTTTTTGTTATGCCGCTCACCCTTTTGCCGAAGGCGACAAACTTTCATTTGCTGTTGGCGGAAATGTGTGGAATTTAAGCGATAATAATTTCCCTGCTAATGACGACTCGTACCCTTCGGGAGGTACAGTTATTTGTAATGATACACAAGCCCCATCAGATGTTTACTCTACAAACTCAAATTTTCTGTTTAAGAAAAACTTAAAAGGATTGCAAATTTGGAATTTACGTAATACAATTGAAACTGATGATGAAAATTACAACCCTTGGAATATTGAATACGATAGTGAAATAATACCTTTTACAGAACTTAGCACAACAGAAACAGGGCAACATTTATTCAGACTTTTACAAAATTTTGACCTAACAAATTTTCTATGGACAAAAGGATTAATAGAAAAAAATAGCAATCCAAACTTACAGAATTGGAAATTTTTTATTTCGTCCGGCACCGATGCTCATGGTTCTTTTAATTACTCAAACACCGATTTGGCTTATGGTATGGGAAATATTTCGGATAACGCTGTAGGAAAACTTTCTACTTTAATTTATAGCGAAAATGGTATAGGCACAAGTGGAAAAAATATTTTAACTGCCCTTAAAAATGGTAATACAATACTTTCGTCAGGACCAATTGTTACATTTGGACTAAGCGAAACAGAAAACAATACATCGCCTGAAATTACTATTGGCTCCGATGCTGTTATTAATTATTCTGACATTAGTAATTACAATATTATTACAAATGCACAAACTTCCGAAATGTTCGGATATATTGAATCGGTTAAACTTACAATAAATACTGAAGATAATATTTACGAGTACCCTTTAAATAATACAGCGGATATAAATTCTGTTTATCTTGACGAAGTTCTTGAAAGTATTTTTGGCATGAATAATATACCAACTGACAAATATTTTTTAATGAGAGTTGAAATTACAACAACTAAAAATTATGGCAATTTAGCTACGCTATATCGTAAAAACAATGAACATTTCAGGTCGTACACTAACCCTATTTGGCTAAAACTTGCCACAACAACTAATATTAAAAAAATTACTGATGGAAACATCAAAATTTCATATTCAAACGATTTTATAACTGTAAATTACAATTCTATTAAATCTAAAATTACAGAAATTAGTTTATACAATTCTATTGGTCAAAAAATTAAATCTTACAATTCTGACAATTCAAATTATATAAATATATCAAAAAGCGAATTAAAGCATGATGTATATTTTGTAAAACTCAAGTCCACACAAGGAGTTATTACAAAGAAAGTTGTGGTTTATTAAGAGCTGTAGCCAAATTCCTTTAAGCGATTATCATTATTACGCCAGTTTTTACTAACTTTCACAAAAAGGTCTAAATAAACTTTTTTATCGAAAAACTCTTCTATATCTTCACGAGCTTCGGTTCCTATTCGTTTTATTCCTGCACCTTTATTACCAATAATAATTGGTTTCTGACTTTCACGCTCTACAAAAATATTTACTCTAATTCTTATTATTTTTTCTTCCTCTTTAAACTCTTCAACAATGGCTTGAGTAGAGTACGGAACCTCTTTTTTGTAATGCTTTAGTATTTTCTCACGTATAATCTCTTCAACAAAAAAACGCTCAGTTTTGTCTGTTAAAGAATCTTTTGGAAAGTATGCAGGAGACTCAGGCAAGTTATCTAAAATTGTGTAAAATACCTTTTCTACATTAAATTTATGCAAAGCAGAAGTTACAACAATTGTAGCTTTTGGGGCAAGTTTTTGCCATCTATCAATATACATCTGAACTTTATCTTGCTCCGACATATCAATTTTATTAATAACAATTATTGTTTTTGCTTTATGACTTAATACTTTATCTAAAAACTCCTTATTTTTATCATCTTTCTCATAAACATCTGTTACATAAAGTAATATATCTGCATCGCTAAGTGCCGATTCGGAATAATGTAACATTTGCTCTTGCAACTTATAATGAGGTTCAATTACACCCGGAGTATCTGAATAAAGAATTTGAAAATCGTCACCATTAACAATACCCAAAATACGATGTCTTGTTGTTTGCGATTTAGATGTAATTATTGAAATTTTCTCTCCCACCAACGCGTTCATCAAGGTTGATTTACCAACATTTGGATTTCCAATTATATTTACAAAACCTGCTTTATGCGACATTTTATCAAATTTATATTTTGTGCAAAATTATAACTAAAGCTTAAATTACACAAGTTCTTTGTTAACATAATCGATATACGACAACAATTCATCTTTACCAAGACCTTTTTCCGATGATGTAATAAAAGTTTTTGGAAGTTCTTCCCACTCTGTAAGCAATTTCTTTTTATAAGCTGTAATATTTTTATTGAGTTTAGAGCTCGATAACTTATCAGCCTTAGTAAAAACTATTAAAAACGGAACTCCTTTATGCCCCAACTTTCTAAAAAACTCAAGGTCAATTTTTTGTGGTTCAAGTCTAGAATCAATAAGTACGAATAGAGCTGTAAGCTGTTCTCTTTTAAGAATATATTGCCATATAAACTTTTCGAATCTCTTGCGTTCAGTTTTCGATATTTTTGCATATCCGTAACCAGGTAAATCAACCAAATGCCAACTATCGTTAATTAAAAAATGGTTTATAAGCTGCGTTTTACCGGGAGTACCTGAAACTTTCGCTAAAGCTTTTTTGTTACACATCATATTTATTAACGATGACTTTCCAACATTAGACCTTCCGATAAAGGCATATTCAGGAATATTTGAGTCAGGACATTTTTTAATATCAGTGTTTGATATTACAAATTCAGCAGTTTTAATTTGCATAATAAATTGATTTATTCTTTTGAGATTTGTTCAAGTTCTTTCTTTTCAATTTCATCTTTATGATACAATTCTATAGCAATAATTGCAGCTGTGTAACCCCAAAACAGTGCTGAAATTTTATCAGTATCGAGAAAATTATTTAAAAAACCATGAATATAGTATGTAATTAATCCAAGAGTTAGAGATAAAATCAAAATTTTATGCTCTCTAGATTTTAATTTTGAATATAATGTTAATGCAGTATATAATGTTGCTATTAATATTAGCAAATATGTTAAAGCTCCAAGTGTGCCCGATTCTGCCAATGCTCCTATATATTCGCTGTGTGCATTACCCATATCGCCTGCATTGGTACTGATTATTGTTTTCTCGTACGACATTTGATATGGTGCATAATTAAACATATATGTACCGGGTCCAAATCCAAATATTGGTCTTTCGTCATACATCCGTAAAGCAGAACTCCAACGATTTATTCGCTCTAAATTTGATGCATCTGATGCAATATTTGTCATTGACTCAATCTGTTGAGTAAAATTAGAGGAAGAATCTTGCTTATTACTCTCTAGGTATATAAATAGTTGAGTTTTAAAACTAAAAAATAATATTAATAAGGATATAAAAACAAGTAAAACTGTTCTAAATTTAATTTTAAGAAGTACTAAAATTAACACCCCTATTGCAACAACCAAACTTAACCAAGCTGCTCTTGTGTATGATAATACCAAACCTACAAGAATAATTACAGTACCGATAAAGACAAATAGCTTTGTTGTTGATTTATAATATTTACTTATAACAAAACCTATTAACACAGGTGTTAAAAAAGCTAAAGCGGCACCATACGAGGTATGGTCACTGTAAAATGGAGAACATACAAAGTTTGCTGATTTTTGATCTAATAAGCCATAAGATAGATGATTATATTCTGTATAAAAAACAACTATAATTATACCAACTGTATATAGCCAAATATACTTTCTAATATTCTCATAATTTCTAAAAAGCTGTATTGTCATAAAATAGAATGTGCTAATAAACCAAACTCGTACAAGTAAATATTTTATTGAAACAATAGGCATTGTGCTTGTTAAACTTGTTACTAACAACCAAATTAAATTCAAATATATTGCTATTGAGATAGGGTGTTTTAGCACACGAGTATCATAATTTTTTTGTAGTATTAGTTTTAATATAAATATTAGCATTATACCTACAATCATTGGTTCTGTAGGCATATACATATCAAAAGGTAAACCTGGCACTATTTCTCGTAAAGGTACAGATAATGGCACTAAAAATATAATTAATAAAATTAGTTTATCAAGTGCAAAAAATGCGAATAATACCATCAATAGTAAAAAAGGAACTAACGAAAATAAATAGTTTTCTTTATAAATAAAGAATATATTAATCCCTAAAAATGCTAGGGAAATAATATAAAACCATAATATTTTTTTGTTGTAAGGCAATTTATTTTGTCGATTTTTTGCTCTCTATAAAAGCAATTAAAACTAAGCCAAAAACTAAAGCTCCAAAAACAGATAATATAACAATTATCCAACGTACAGGCGACACTTTTTTATCAGACACAAAAGGTTTTTCTACAATATGAGCATACGTAATATCTTTATTGTATTCTGTAATTTTTTCCTCTAAGTCTTCTTTAAAAGTTTTTAATAATTCTCTTTCATCTTCAATCCTTTGAGATAAAGCTTTATACTCTCCACCATACTTTTTAATATTATCTAAAATAGTTTTTGCTTCGCTAGCTTTTGAGGAATTAGAGCCAAGTAATCTATAATAACTTCTTGTTAGTTCCTTTACTTGCCAATCATAATCTAAAATACTGTATTCTTCTCTTAAAAATGTTACACGTTTTTCTAACGAATCTATTTCTTTTATTTTATTTATTATTTCTTTTGTTCTAATATCAATAACCTCTTTAAATTTAATTCTGTGCATATCTCTAACTTCTCTATTATATAAAGTAATTAAAGTATCAACCATTATTTTTGCAAAAGCAGGGTCTTCGTCAAGTACAGTAAGTTTAACCGATTCGTATTCAGTTTTACTAAACGATATATATTCACTAAATTTATACATTAGAGTACTCAAATACAATGGGTCGTCAGTATTTAATTTATAATGTTTATTTAAATCTAAAGCATCAACCAACGCAAATTTAATATCGTTAGATTGAATCATCTGTAACATTTGCTCCGTCTCATTTTCATCTGATAAAGGAGCTAAATTTACAGGATATAAAATTGCATACGATTTAAACAATGGTTTAATTAAATATGTTGCTGCTCCTGAAATTATCGCCACAACAATAATTAAAACTATTAAATGTACTTTCCACTTACCTATAAGCGAAAAAATTGATTTATTATTAAAATATCCTTCCATAGTATCGTAATTAAAAGAAAAATCGTTTTTTAAAAATAAGTTTAATCTAAATTTGACTTTTTTTTTACTAAGTCAAATAATATTAATATCAAAAGGCTTAAAAAAGCTAATGAAAAAGTAGAAACTAAAATTATTACCCACCTAATAGGGTAAGATTGTTTTTCAGCAGGATAAGCTCTACTTACAATAAACTTATAAGGTAAATCCTGTTCTATATTAACTTTAGCTTCAGAATATTTACCTTTCAATTCACTATAACGCAATAGTTCATATTCAAGCAGATTACTAACAGCTACGTGTGCACTACCATAATCGGCTAGAACATCAAGTTTTTTTTGCAACTTAGCTTCAGCTTTCTTATTGTTAGATAAAATTGCAGTCGAATACGCTCTGTTTAATACTTCAGACTGCGTTTCAAAATCAAATACGCCAAGTTTTTCAAGAGTTTTTAACGAATCTTGAAGTGTTTGAATTTCTTCACCCAATTTATTAAATTCTTTTTCTACAATATAAAAAGCTTTTATGGCACGTCCTTTATGCATTGAAGTCATAACAGAATCGTAAAATGCAGAAATATCATTTGCAATATTAGAGGCATATTCTCTATCTTTATCGTAAACCTCAATCTTAACAGATAGGTATTTGGTTCTAATAAACGAAATATTGTCGTTATATTTATTAGCCAGTAATGTTTGAGGATACTTACTATCAGCAAGCTTATAATGATTTAATAAATCATATTTATTTATAATTTTAGATTTTAACTTTTCAGATTTTAATATCTGAATCATTTGCTCTACATTTTCTTCTTCGCCAAAAGTCAAAATATCTTTTGATGCAACATTCCGTGTTAAAAGCACTTCAGAAACAGAACTGTTAGATGCCGGAAAAAGTATTACTGTTGATTTATATTTATAATCAATAAAAAAAGAAACAATAGTAGAAACAAGCATACCTATTATAATAACTATTATAAGAGGCTTCTTTTTTTTAGATATAAAATCCAAAATACTTATAGAATCTAAGTCAAAACTTTTTTTATTTGTACTACTCATAAACGACAAAAGTATATTTTTAGATAATAACTAACAATTAAATTTTCATTAGTATTATTAAATTGTGTCAATAAAATCTTTTATCATTAATGATTTCACATCATTTCCATACGTATTAATATATGTATTAAATATTTCAATACCTTCTAATTTCAATTTTTCATCAATAACATTATTACTCAAAATATTCTCAATAACCGACAAAGCCTCAATTGCAACAGTTAAATCTTCACTAACCGCAATATTGAAAAACAACAATAAATCATTACTAAAATCTAAACTTGATTGCCAACAAATACTAACTATCTTGTTTAATATTCTTTTATTTTCTTTCTGTTTTATTTTATCAACTATTATTTTATTGGCCGATTTCACTTTAATATTAACCAAAATATTAAAACTTTCTTTTACAATATCAGAATTTTCACTTAACAAACAATTAAATAAAAAATCTACATCTTTTATACTGCCTTTACTTTTAATAGCTTTAAGCCTACTTAGTACCTGATTTTCACTCATAAACAAATTTTATTAAAAAAAATACAAAGATAAAATTATTATATAATTATCCATATTTTAAAAAAAAATTGGGCTAAATGACGAATTATTGCATATTAAGTTTTTTTGTTTTAGAAAATTTACTATTTTTACTAAAAATTATTAGCATAAAAACTTTTTAAAAGATGGTATATTTAAAGAATATTTTTACAATGGCGTTCATAGGAACTGCTCTATTTTTATCTTCTTGTGGTAACGGAGGACAAAATAATGTTATTGAAGACGAAATTGACGATTCAATAAATGAAGAAGAAATGGTTGTTAATAACCTAGACAAGGCAAAGCAGGTATTTTACTCATTACCAAGCCCTATTGAAACGGCTATGTTAATGAAACGTGCCGGTGCAAAATATAATGAGGAGTTTTTAAATTCTATTGAAAACTTGCCTAATTATACTACTACAAAAAGCATGGCTTTGAACTTAGGTGTTTACAGTGCTGATTTAAGTTTTGCTAGTATGTTTGACCAATCTCAAGCATCTATTAAATACTTAACTTCAACAAAGAAATTAGCAGAAAACCTTGGCATTCTTAATGCTGTAGAGCAAAGTACTGTAAAAAGAATGGAAGGAAATGTTAATAACAGGGATTCGTTAATGGAAATAATTTCTGAAACCTTAATGAATTCTAATTCATTTTTAAAAGAAAATGACAGAGCTGAAGTAGCAGCTTTAATATTAACCGGAGGATGGATTGAAGGTTTATATATAGCTACTAAAATTGCTAAATCAACATCATCAAACAAAGAATTGGTAAATAGAATAATTGACCAACGCCTTTCTTTAAAAACTTTAAATAGTTTATTAGAAGAATATAAAGATGATGAAAACATTGCTTCTATTTATGAGGATTTACAAAAAATTTCAGCTTTGTACGAAAAAGTTGAAGTAACTACTTCAAAAATAGAAACAGAAGAAGTTGAAGGAAAAAGCACAGTGTTAAAATCTAACTCACAAGTTTCAATAACTGATGAAGTATTTGATAATATATGTGCAACTGTTGATGAAGTAAGAAATAACATTACAAAATAACAAAACCCATGAAGAATATATTTAGAACATTAGCTCTATTTTCTATTTTAGCATTTATCCCGCTTTCGGGTCATGCTCAATGTAAAAGTTTTGCAAAGAAAGTATGTAAGTTAGAGCTATTACCATACGTTCACGATGGTATATACAATGCAACCGTATTATCAGAAGGTGAAACTGTTGAATTATTTAAAACTTTTTATTCAGGACAAGAATACAGACTATCGGTTTGTGGTGATGAAAAATTACCTCCTATAGAATTTCAGGTTCTTGATGCTGATAAAAACGTACTTTACGATAATAAAGATAATAATTTTGCTAAATCTTGGGACTTCACCCTAGAAGCTAGTCAAATGTTGGTAATTTCAATACAAGTACAAACATCAGATGAATTATCTGATGAAATAGCCGAGGGCTGTGTATCAGTTCTGGTCGGTTTCTTAAACGTAGAAGACTCCTTTGACCAATATTAAAAATATAAAAGCTGCTTTTGCAGCTTTTTTTTTTACAAACAAATGAAACTAACTTATATTTTAATACTAATTTCGCTTTTGGGAGTTACATCATGCTCTAATAATAACAAAAATGAAATTGCGGCTGATGAAATTCTCGAAAAAACTATCGAGAGTAAATATTACAAAATAACATACAACTCTGTTGTTTTTAAGAAAAATGGAGAACCAATTAATACCATAAACGACACAATTGATACATTTATAAAATCTGAGATTAAAATATTTATTAATAGTGTTGACGATGACATAAAAGAACTAATAGACAATAATGAAATTAGTGGCAAATATGAATTAAATATAATAACAAAACATTACATCACTACCTATGGTTTTATTAGTACAATTATAGAGTTAAATCATTATACTCTTGGAGCACATGGCAACTCTGTTTTTAAGTCTATTAACTACGATATTATTAATAATAAATTTGTAAATTTAGCTGATGTTGCTCATTTTAATAAACAGAACGGATTAACTAAATTTAATACTCTTTTAAATAAATACTTTATTAATAAGGATAGTTGTTTTTCAGACAAACCAACAATAGACAAGAATTTTAACACATTTACAATTCAAGAAGATTCTATTGCAGTATATTTTGCACCATACGAACTTGGAGCTTATGCCTGTGGAAGTGCTGAAATAATGATTCCGATAAACGAATTACCTTAGATTCTTTTTCCACCAATATTGAAAAACTATTAATGCCCAAATTTGAGCATGAACATCGCCCGGACTTGAAGAGAAAAGTCTTTGTTTTAGCTGTTTTATTGCTTTCGGATTGAATACTCCTTGTTCTTGAATAAAACTATCGTTTAATAAATCGTCATTTATTAATGAGTACAACTCTGTTTTAAACCACTTTAAAAGTGGAACTTCAAATCCGTGTTTAGGTCTATTGTATATTTCTTGTGGTAAAACATTTCTATAAGCATCTTGTAGTATTCGTTTTTTCATATTATTTGTAAGCTTATATTTTTGCGACAAAGAAAATGCAAAATCAACTACCGTATGATCTAAAAAAGGGGTACGTACTTCCAAACTATTTGCCATAGACATACTATCAACCTTATGTAACATATCATTTTGCAAAACAAGTTTCACATCGGTATAAAGTATATCGTTAATATCATCAGAATTTATGTCTTCCAATATTTCGTGGCGTAAACGATTGATATGCTTTAAATTAAAATCACATCTTAATAACTCTATTGCATCAGATTGAGAATATAATGATGCCCACAACCAATATCGTTCTTTTTTATCTAACTTGGCACCTTTAACAAATTTATTAATCCTTCGAGAAATATCAGCAAATTTACTATTCCTCGATTCAGGGAAAAATTGTGTAATTGGATAAGCAGATTTTAACATTAAGTTACTTAACGAACTTTGTGCTGCCTTATAATGAGCCAAATGTTTATTATAACCTGAGAAAATTTCATCGGCACCATCGCCCGAAAGTGCTACGGTTACTTTTTGCTTAGTTAGTTTACTTAATATATACACAGGAATTGCCGAACTATCGGCAAAAGGCTCATCAATATAATCTAAGATATTAAATAAATGCTCGTATAAATCACTGTTAGAAAGCTTAAAAACAGAGTGTTCTGTCTTAAACTTTTTTGCAACAGCAAGAGCATAATTTGTTTCATCAAAATACGGTTCATCTTTATATCCTACAGAAAACGTATTTAATTTATCTACTTTATGTGATGCTAAAACTGTAATTATTGAGCTATCAATACCTCCACTTAAAAACGAACCTAAAGGCACATCGGCAACCATTCTTCGCTCAACTGATTCATTTAAAAGTTTACGCAACTTAGTTTTTGCATCAGTATAATTTAACGATGTATATTTTTGGGTATATGGTATTTTATAATAAACTTCTTTTTTTACACCATTGTTATTTATCAATAAAAAAGTACCCGGTGTAAGTTTTGATACTCTTTTAAAAATAGAATTTGGTGCAGGAATATAATTAAACTGAAAATATAACAGTACCGAGTTATAATCAATATCTTTATCAATACCATAAGCGGTAATAGCCTTCATTTCCGAAGCAAATATTATTTTATCGGCATCAGAATATATTAATAATGGTTTTATGCCATACCTATCT
The DNA here is from genome assembly GCA_947311115.1 of uncultured Bacteroidales bacterium. Lineage (GTDB taxonomy): Bacteria > Bacteroidota > Bacteroidia > Bacteroidales > JAFGXI01 > DYMG01. Next base: position 25,284 of record CAMZKE010000074.1, read on the forward strand.
CGTGCAATTAATAGCTCATTAGTTTGCTTGTTATATATCGACAAGGCAAAACAACCATTTATTCTTGACAAAAAACTTGAACCGTACTCAATATACATATACAATAGAACTTCGGTGTCTCCATTTGTTTTAAACGTATATTTATTTTCTAATAATTTGCGTTCGTACTCGTAGTTATAAAATTCGCCATTAAAAACTATGGTATAAATTTCGTCATTTGAGTGCAAAGGTTGATTAGCCGAATCGCTCGTGTCAATAACAGATAAACGTGTGTGTCCTAAAGATGTGTTGGCATGCCGATATACACCATTAGAGTTTGGTCCACGTAATTTTAAAGTTTCTACCGAATCTTTAATTTTGTTATGAAACTGCTCTGAGTCTTCAGAAAATGAATATATCCCCGTAATTCCGCACATAAATACAAATGTAGCTAACAAAGATTAATTTACAATTAATTATTTCATATATTTGTTTCTTAAAATATACAAAATGAAAATCTCAATTAAACTAATAGCAATTTCAATCTTATTTTTTATAGTTTCATGTGGTTCAGTTACCAAAGTAACCGGTTTTTGGAACGAAAAGACAGAATTAAGACAAACTTATAAAAAGATAGGAATAATTGCAGTTACAAGTTATATACAAAATAGACAGATTGTTGAAAGCAAATTTGCCGAACGATTTAGGATAAATGGTTACGAAGCAGTTGAATGTTCTAAGTTTTTAACTCCTGAGATAATGAAACATAAGAATAAAAGCGAAATAGCAAACTTACTAAAGAAAAACAATATTGATGGCTTTTTAATTGTTAGTGTATTAGATATAAAAGAAAGCGAGCATTACGTTCCCGGTTCTCAGCAATACTACCCAAGAACATATTATAATAATTACTATGATTATTATTACTATCAATACGATAGAGTTTACACTGAAGGGTATTATGAAAAATCGGTTCAGGTATTTTTAGAAAGTAATTTTTACAATGTAAAAAGCGAGAAATTAATTTCTACTATACAAACAGAAACTGCTAACCCTGCTGATATTAGTGATTTGGCAGATTCTTTTTCAAATACTATTGTAAAAGTGTTAGTTGAAAATGGAGTTGTAAAAAAGGTTCAAAGCAACACTAAGTCTCTGAAATAGAAAAACAGAACCATTCATATAATTCAATAATATTTGGTATAATTCAAATACAAACAATCGAATACATAAATAATTCAGGTTAATATTTATTTCACAAAAAAGCTCGTGCAAATTATTACACGAGCTTTTTAGTAGTATATAAATTAACTATCTTAATCTAATAATTGCATCTTCAATAGTTGATTTCAGTCTAGAATACACTTCTTCTTTTGTTCCAAAACCATCTACTTTAACAACATCCATTTTCTTTTTGTAATATTCAGGAACTTTTGCCGAAATATTTTCATATTCTTCAATTCTATGAATAATAGTTTCAGGATTTGAATCATAAGTTCTTGAATCATCAGTTTTACGTCTGTCATACAAACGTTTAAAAGCCTCTAACATTGATATATCCAAATCTATAACCAAAGTTAATGAAGAGTCTACTTTACGCAATAATCCATCTAAAATATATGCTTGAACTATTGATCGAGGATAACCTTTAAATATAAATCCTTTTGCATCAGGATTATTATTAATTTCTCTTTCAATTATTTTAATCGCTATTTCATCAGGAACAATATCTCCTTTTTTCATATAGCCTTGTGCCATATTTCCAAGCTCAGTATTATCAGCAATTTCTTGTCGTAAAAGCTTTCCTGTTGAAATATATTTCAGTCCAAATTCATCGGCTAATTTTTTACTTTGACTTCCTTTACCCGAACCAGGCATACCAAGTAAAACAACATTAAATAATCTGTCTTTTAATGTTTCTTGAATAACTTTATTTATATTATCATAAATTTCATCAATTTCTCCAATTCCATTTACAGCATTATATATACCTCTTTCTTGATAGTATTTTGCAACAGGTGCCGTTTTTAAATCGTATTCTTTAAGTCTATTTTCAATAACTTCGGCGGTATCATCAGCCCTACCCGATGTTTTTGCACGTTCAATCATTCTTTTTCGCAACTCATCTTTTGGCACCTCTAAACTTATCATACACGATAATTTAGAATTTAACCTCTGCAACATTCCCTCAAGAATATATGCTTGAACATAAGTTCTTGGAAAACCATCGAAAAGTACTCCCCTTACTTTTGTGTTAGATTCAATAAAGCCTTCAATAATTTGAACAATTATTTCATCATCAACCAAATTACCTTTTTCAATAATCGATTTTGCTTTTAAACCTAACTCTGTTTTATTAGCTATTTCATTTCTTAAAATATCTCCTGTAGAAATATATGCAAGATTATACTTCTGTATAAGTTGTTTAGACTGAGTTCCTTTACCTGCGCCCGGAGGGCCAAAAAGTGCTATATTTAACATACTGTTATTTGTTTTTATTTATTCTTTTTCAAAAGTATAAAAACAAATTAAAATATATTTAAAGAAGTGTATAAAAATGCAATTAGTTAGTAAAAATAACTCTTTTTAAGTTTATTTTATTATCCGATTCAAAAACAATAAAATAAACTCCATTAGTATTATTTACTATTTTGCTCATTGAAATAATTGTTTTATTAAATCCTATTTTTTTATTTCCATCAATAAAAAAAAGTTCTAATCCTGATTCATTAAATATTCTAATTTCATATTTATCACTATTATTACTATCAAATTCTACATTAATAATATTTGATGTAACTGTAGGATAAACATTAAAAGATGTTTTGTTATTTTGAGAAATAATTTCTGTAGTTCTTAAACTATCTTTGTAAGTTACAGAATAGTTACTCCCTACAGCACTTTTAACAGTTAGTAGTGGTATCGACTGATTATCAGCATACCAATTATATTCTACCGATTCGGGTCTATCAAAAGCAGTTCCAAAGCTATAATCATCGTAATAAATGGTATCTCTAATATTTAAAATTGACTTTATTCTAACAGTTTGAAATGTTCCAAAAGGGGTAGTTAACTCGCCAAAACCATCAACTATATTAACTCTATTTACTGTTTGCCCATAATAACCGATATTTGGAATATCGTTTCCTGCTGACGAAATAGATGAGTTTGTAGCATCCATTAGAATTGGAAAATTAGTTGTAATATTTTCAACATTATCATACTTCATAACAGTTGGTACTCCGTTAATAGTACTCCCTGAACCAACTTTAACATATAAACTATTACTATTTTTAAAATAATCGTAATTATCGGTTATTTCAATTACTTGAATAGCATTAGTAACCGTTCCTGTATTTTGCACTACGGTTGCTTTATGCTCAGGGTCTAAAAAATTATTATACGAATACTGATAAACATAGGGAGCGTCTGTTACCGAAAAAAAAGTATCATTAAGCTGTGTATCGTACTCTAAAAAAGAAAAATCCCAAGTATAATCTGTTCCTGTTTCATCAGGATTAAACGAAATATTAGCCACTTTACTAATTGTGTAGATGTTTGGTGTTGGCATATCGCTATCATCAATAGTTATATTTTGAGAATTTACTAATAAAACCGAAAACATAAATAATAATGTAGAGTATAAATATTTCATCTTAAATAATTTTGATTATCTGATAAAATTACAAAAAATTTGATAATAAAGAAAGCCCAAAAATAAATTTCGGACTTTCAAAAAAAAAAAAAGATTAATTATTAACTTCTTTAACCTAAAAATAGATTTATGAAGTTAAGTTTAGGTCGAATGAAGACTAAAACTTTTGCGAAGTTATAAAAATATGTGAAAATGTAAAATATTTATTGCTAAAAACTTTCTAAAATATTGAGCTAATTTTTGCAATATCTATTTAAATGATGGTATCTCAGAAATAAATTTATAATTATTCTCAGACTTATTAAACTCAACATAATAATGTACTAACCCGTTAGTAACTACTACAAATTTAGGCTTTAGAACATAATAATAATCAACTACTTGATTAAATGCTTTTTCAGATATTTTTACATTTGGAGCTTTACACTCAATAATAATATTGGGTTTAAAATCTTTATTAAAAACTAGAATATCGCATCGCATTATATTTTTATTAATTTCAATTTTATATTCAACAGCAAAAAGCGACTTTGGATAATTTTTATCTTTAATTAAAAATTTTATAAAATTTTGCCTTACCTGTTCTTCAGGAGTGTATTTTACATACTTTTTTCGTATTTCATCAAGAATATAATCACCATTAGCCTCTGTCTTTATATTATATTCGTATTTTGGCAAGTTTAATTCCTTCACTTTTTTTTCTGTAAAAATACCAATATTGTCATAGATTTAATACTTATATTTGCAAAAATTTTTTTAGATGATGAATATTATTGATATACTAAGTAACGAAATTAAAATTGCGGTAAAAGAATTATATAATTCTGATATTGACAAAAAACAAGTTCAAGTACAAAAAACTAGAAAAGAAATTGCCGGAGATTACACTATTAATGTATTTCCTTTGCTTCGTATATCAAAACAAAAACCGGAAGAAACAGCCAATGCCATAGGAGAAACACTTTTAAATAATACTGAAATTATAGAAAATTTTTCGGTAATAAAAGGTTTCTTAAACATTGAATTAAAACAAGAAATTTGGATAAATTTTTTAAAAAATAATTATTCGTTACAAGAATTTGGGCAAGCAGACATAACTAATAAAACACTAATGATTGAATATTCTTCGCCCAACACCAACAAACCTTTACACTTAGGACATATTAGAAATAATTTATTAGGATTTTCTGTTGCTGAGATTTATAAAAAAGCAGGTAATAATGTAAAAAAAGTAAATCTTGTTAACGACAGAGGTATTCATATTTGCAAATCGATGTTAGCGTGGCAAAAATTTGGTAATGGCGAAACTCCTGAATCAACCGGATTAAAAGGAGATAAACTTGTTGGTAATTATTATGTAAAATTCGACCAAGAATACAAAAAAGAAGTAGCAGAACTAATAAATAATGGTATAGAAAAGGAAGCTGCAGAAAAAACAGCCCCTCTCCTATTAGAAGCTCAAAAAATGCTAATAAAATGGGAAGCTAAAGATCCTGAAGTATATTCGCTTTGGAAAAAGATGAATGAATGGGTTTATAAAGGTTTTGATATAACATATAAAAACTTAGGGGTTGATTTCGATAAAATTTACTACGAATCGGAGACTTATTTATTAGGTAAAAAAATAGTACAAGAAGGGCTTATAAAAGGTATATTATTTAAAAAAGATGATGGTAGTATTTGGGCAGATTTAACCAACGATGGACTAGACCAAAAATTATTATTACGTGCCAATGGAACTTCTGTATATATGACACAAGATATTGGAACTGCTCATCAGCGTTTTTCTGAATTTAACATTGACAATCATATTTATGTTGTAGGAAACGAACAAAATTACCATTTTCAGGTTTTAAAACTTATTCTTAAAAAATTAGGTTACGATTGGGCTGATAATATATATCATCTTTCGTATGGCATGGTAGAATTGCCTGAAGGCAAAATGAAATCGAGAGAAGGAACCGTTGTTGATGCTGATGATTTAATTGATGAAATGATAAATACTGCAAGAGAAAAATCGCAAGAATTAGGCAAATTAGACGAATACTCTGACGCAGAAAAAGAACAAGTGTACAAAACAATTGCTTTGGGAGCATTAAAATATTTTATTTTAAAAGTTGACCCTAAAAAAGGCATGATGTTTAATCCAAAAGAATCGATTGATTTTAATGGAAATACAGGACCATTTATACAATATGCTTATGCTCGAATTCGCTCAATACTACGCAAAGCCAAAGAAAGTAATATAGACTTTTCTTCTATTACAAGTACAGAATTAAACGAAAAAGAAATAAGTTTGATAAAATCTAATTACGATTTCCCTGAAACGGTATTAAACTCTGCAAGTAATAATAATCCTGCATTAATTGCAAATTATGTCTATAACTTGGTTAAAGAATTTAATCAGTTTTATCACGACTTTTCTATTTTAAAAGAAGAAAATTCAGAAATAAAAATTCATAGGTTAGCTATTGCAAATTTTACAGGTACAACAATTAAAAATGCAATGAAACTTCTTGGAATTGAAGTTCCTGAAAGAATGTAGAAATACCTACCAACACAAAACGCCCTATTTAAATAATTTAAATAGGGCGTTTCTTTTAGATTGTATTCCAAAATACTGACTACAACCAAATATTTTGGAAATAAAAAAGCCACACAAAGTGCAGCTTTAAATATATTATTTTACATATAATATTTTTATTTATCCTCAGTAGAAGCAGCTTCATTCGGCTGCGCTTGCTGCTGTCCTGCAGGAGGAGGTGTCATATTATTTAATGCAGCAGGGTCAACCTCATCTTGAATTTGTTTCTCAATTTTCATTTGATTTCCTGTATCAGCATCATTATGTTCTATTGATAAACTAGCACCAACCGAAAAAACCAATAACGCAATAGCTAATCCCCAAGTTGCTTTTTCTAAAAAGTCGGTAGTTTTTCTAACGCCCATTACTTGATTAGATGACGAGAAATTTGAAACTAATCCACCACCTTTAGAATTTTGCACTAATACAACAAGTATTAACAAAACTGCCACAATTACTATTAATATTGAAAATATCCAAAACATAATATTATTTTTTTATTAATTTTTCTATTTTTTTTATTTGGTTTGCAAAGTAACTATTTTTTTCGGGATATTTCAAACTTAATTTAGTAAAAGCACTAATTGCTTTTTCATATAACTTTTGCTTAATATAAATATTAGCTAAAGTTTCTGTAATAAAATCGTCTCGTTCTAGCTCTCCTTTTTTTACAAGCTGCTTTGTATCTGTTACTTCATCAACTCTTGGCTTTATTTTAGCCTCAACTTCTGATGTAATAAATTTATCTATTAAATTAAATTGTTCTTTATTTTTTCCAGATGATTTTATTGGCATTTCAACAAAATTAAGCCAATCATCAAAGGTCATCTCTTCTTTTACCGATTTTATTTTAGATTCCTCCTCAGCAATAAAATAATCTGAAATCGTTTCTTTTTCCGATATTTTATTTATTTCTTCTAAAATATCAAGCTTAGTTTCTTTTATTTCTGGAACCTCAACCGTAGGTGTATTCTCTACTTTTATAGTTTCTTTTTCTGTTGATTTTGTTTTAGCTTCTTTTTCTGCAACTTTTATGTTTTCATCTGGTGTAGCTTTGTCAATAGTTCTTTTCTGTTCAAGCTTTACCTCTAGCTTAACCGGCTCAAAAGTTTTTTCTTCAACTTTAATTTTTTTAGGCTTACCTCTTAATACAGGCTCCGGCTTTTTGGTAGTTTTTTTCTTTTTTGACTCTGCTGCCTTTCTCAAAATGATATCGGCAATACTCTCTGTTTTATCGCTTTTTTGTTTATGCCTGTATTTATGTATTATTTTCTCAGCCAATGTTGCGTTAGCTGATAATGATTCTTCAATAGGTTCTTCTCTTAATTTAATAGGTTCTCGCTCTGATAATTTTTCTTTTACATTATTTGCTTCAACAGGCTGTATAGATTCCGTTTTTTCAATATTTTCACTTGTTTTTACTTCTTCTTTTTCAATTAAGGTTTCATTATTAGTTTCTGTAACTTCAGGTAATTCTACTGAGTCAGTCTTTGTTTCTCTATTAGTTTCATCAAATTTTTCAGAATCTTCTTCTTTAACCAAATCTATCTTAGACACTAATTTACTATCACTTACAACAATTTCTTCATCAATATCTTCTAATTTATTATCTACAATTTCTATTTCATCAGATTGGTTAATTTCATTTTCCTGTTCATCTTTGTTATTTGTAATATGCTCAATAGCATCTATTTCATGAGTTTTCTCGTCAGCCTGTTCGATTATTTCAGCATCTGTGTCAATATGTAAATAATTAAAAAGCTTACTTCTGTCAACAGAATAAAGCGATGCTAATTTTATAAAATTATCGTATTTAAAACTACCATTATTGAACAAAACCTTAGTTTTTAACACATAAGCTGTTTGAAAATAAGGAAATTCTTTAATAATCTCATCAATATTTTGTTCATCAATATTTATCAATAAACTACTATCAGAAATAATATTATAAAATTGTTCTTTATTCATTTTTTAGTTGTACAATACAAAAGTACTAAAACTTAAAGTTTTTATTACTTGTTACTAAACTTATTTTATTTATGATTTAAAACACTATTTCACATTTTACAAATAATATACTAATGTATAAATACACTATTTACAAAAGAAACGCATGATATAAAACATCTCAATTCACCATTATTTTTCTTAAAAAAAATTACGTAAAATTGTTTTTTTTAGAGGACATTTATAAATTAATATGTTTTACTACAACAACTCCATAAGCGATTTCACTACATTATCTGCCCCATCATGTATATCTACAACAGTAGCATCTAACATATAGCAAGGGGTTGTTGCTACTTTATATTTTTCATCAACAACAACTTCGCCATGGTTTGTTTTTTTATGATTAGCTCCAAATTTTTCAACTGCGTCGGCTGTGTCAGCATCCTGTCCAATAGTTAGTTCAACCCCATCTAAAACTTTAGCAATAAGCACAGGCGAAATACATAATGCACCTATTGGTTTATGAGCTATTGCCATATCTTTAATTACAGTTTCTATTTGCGGAATTACATTCATATCGGTTCCATTAAAAGCAAAATCGCATAAATTTTTAGCTACGCCAAAACCTCCGGGAAAAATTATCGCATCAAAATCATCGACCTTAAAATCATTTAAATCTTTAATATTACCACGTGCAATACGAGCCGATTCTATAAGTACATTTCGAGTCTCGTTCATTTCTTCACCGGTAATATGATTTACTACATGATATTGATTTATATTTGGAGCAAATATTTCATATTCGCCACCATTCTTTAAAATAGCATACAGTGTAAAGGTTGCTTCATGAATTTCTGCACCATCAAAAACTCCACTTCCTGCTAAAACCACAGCAAACTTAGGCTTTTCCATATTTCTATATTTTTAATTTATTAATACAACTAATTTAGTTATTTTAGTCTAATTTTAAAAATTAAATTTTAATAAATATAAAAATGAATAAAATAGCATTTATAACAGGGGCTACAGCCGGAATTGGGAAAGCTATAGCTAATAAACTTTCTGAAAATAATTTTGATGTAATAATTACTGGTAGAAGAGGCAATATTTTAGACGCTCTTGAAAAAGAAATAAAACAGAAATATGGTGTTCGTGCTCTAAGTTTAATACTCGATGTTAGAGATAGGGAGGCATGTAAAACTGCAATAAATAAACTTCCTGAAGAATGGAAAAACATAGACTTACTTGTTAATAATGCGGGCTTAGCTGCCGGATTAAACACAATACAAGAAGGAGAATTTGAGCATTGGGATAGAATGATAGACACAAATATTAAAGGTTTATTAAATATTACCAGACTAATATCGCCTTTAATGATTGCAAAAAATCAAGGACAAATTATAAATATTGGTTCTATTGCAGGCAAAGAAGTTTACCCTAATGGAAATGTATATTGTGGCACAAAACACGCTGTTGATGCAATAACAAAGGGTATGCGTATTGATATGGTACAACATAATATTAGAGTAACTTCTATTGACCCCGGTATGGTTGAAACCGAATTTTCAATTGTGCGTTTTGATGGAGATAAAGCAAAAGCTAAGCAAGTTTACGAAGGCTTTACTCCTCTTTTTGCCGACGATATTGCAGACACAGTACTTTTTGTTGCTACTCGCCCGGCTCATGTTAATATTAACGATATTATTATTATGCCTACTGCTCAGGCAAGTGCGGTAATTGTTAATAAAAAGAGTTAAACTCATTTCATTGACAAATTAAGCCGAATTATTCATTAACAAAAATAAATTAACTTACTTAAAACCAAGCTAATAGCACAAAAGCAAATTATCCAAATTGAGATAATTTGTTTTTTTTGATATACATATTTCTATATAATTTCTTGATAACAAACTAATCATTATCATTCTTTGTTTCTTTCTTTACAATACTGCCATCTGGTGAAATTGCTACTTCAAAATCAGTTTTGTTTTTTTCAAGCTCAAATTCATAAATTTTACCATTGGCTGTTTCAGATATTTCTGCTTCTTCAATTTTATAACCGTTAAAATCTTTGTCAAGTGTTGATTTTACCTGTGAAGGAATTTCAGATTTTTTTATTTCATATTCAGTTTCTTTCCAATTAGCATTATTATCAAAATTGGCAGAATATTCTTTGCCATTCATTTTAAATTCGGCTTCCCATTCTGTTGCATTTTCTTTATCCCAACTTACTTTTGTTGCGTCAGGAAATTTTTCTGTAAATGCAGTTTTTACTTTTTCAGGAACATTACTTTTTTGTCCGCATGCTGTATATGCCATTGAGCTTACAAGCAGCATTAAAATGATTAAATTTCTCATTATAAATATTTTTATTTGTTAATAATGCTACAATATTAAGCAACAATTCTAAAGCAATTTTGAAGTTTTATTTTATTGGTATAATTTCCAAATTATCGAAATATGTTACTGCGTCAGATTTTGTCCATAAACCAATTTTTCCCGCATTTTTAAAGCTGTTATCATTTGTTTCCATCTCTAATTTATCGTTAAAATAGCATTTAATATTTTGGTTATTCATAACAATTTTAATGTTATACCATTTGTTTGCTTCCATTTTTATTATAGCAGATTTAAGTTGAATCCTCCTCCCATTTACAACTTTATAAACTCTAAAATTATTTTCTAATGGGTTAGCTCTTGCAACATAATAATTATTTTCATCTTGATAACGCCAAATAGGACCGCCACCTTGGTCGCCTTTGCCTTCAATAGCTTTAAACTTTAATCTAATTTCTACATTTTCATATTGCAAATTATCATTTACAATAACATTAAACCTATAATCTTCTGTTTCTGTCGAAACCTGAGCTAAAACTTTATTATTATTATCATCAATAATTTTCCATTTACACTCTTTGCCTTTGCCTGTTAAATGACTTGACCACGATAATAATCCGCTTGAGTTTAAACTATCGAAGGTAAAAAACCTTTGTTTTTGTGCCTTACAACTTATAATTGTTACAAAAATTACAGTTAAAATAATCAGTATTCTTTTCATATCATTTATTTATTTAATTTTATAATTCTTAAAAAACTCGGTAAAACCACCAATAATAGTGGCATTGCAACAATAAAACCACCTATTACGGCAATGGCTAATGCTTGTTGCATTTGTGCTCCAATTCCAATACCAATTGCTAACGGAATAAGTGCAAGAATAGCACTTAATGCGGTCATTAAATTTGGTCGTAGGCGAAGTGAAATAGCATTTTTAATAGCAAAATTTTTATCCTGTTTATCAACATCTTTAAAGTATTGGAATACTGTAAAAATAGCATTTTCGGAAATTATACCTACAATCATAATAAGTCCTGTATAACTACTTACATTTAAAGGAATATTAAAAATATAAAGCAAAATTAAACTCCCACTTATACCTAATAATGAGATAAATAATATTAATATTGCAATAGACCAACGCTTAAAAATAAACATTAAAACTACAAAAACCAATAGTGCGGCTAGTGTTAATATCATTAATAATTCTTTAAACGATTGCTGTTGTTGTGCATAAGCTCCGCCATATTCAATTTGATAACTTGGCGGTAAATCAATTTTATTTGAAAATTCTGATTTTAAATCGTTAATGGCTGTTCCTAAATCTTTGTTTTCTAATCGAGCAGTAAGAATAATTACAGGTTTTAAATTTTCTCGACTTTCTATAACATCGCCTGATTGTGGTCTTACATCACAAAAAAACGATAAATTACGAGTAGTACCATCAGGAAGAAATATTGCTTGTTTTTTAAGCACTTCTATGTCATTATCGGCAAAATCGACAAAACGCATAATTATACGTCTCATTTGCTGACCTTCTTGAATATCACCAATTTGCAAACCAGATGTCATTGCGGCTTGGTCGGGGTTTGGAGTTGGGATATTAGCACTTCTGCCAACAGGCACTCCTTCAATAATAGAACTTAATTGTGTATTAAAATTGCTTAAATTAATATCGTAAAGTGCTAATTTATCGAGTTTAGGTTTGAAAATAAGAGCAGGTCCTTCGGGAATAAGTCCATCATCAATATCAACAATACCGGGAATACTATCCATAACCGAATGGCATTGGTCGGCAATAGTTTGCAGTTGTTTATAATTATCGCCAAATATTTTCACTTCAATGGGTTGAGCTTTTCCTATTAAATCGCCCAATAAATCGGCAATGCGTTGCCCAAATTCAATATTTAAAACTGTAACTTTTGCCGAAATTTCGTGCCGTAAATCATTAATTACTTCTTCGGTTGATTTTTTGCGACTGTGCTTTAACTGAATAGAATAATCGCCTTCGTTGGCAGGATGAGCTCTAAATGACATTCTTATTCCTGTTCGGCGCGAATAACTTTCTACGTTTGGATTTGCCAAAATTACTTTTTCCATTTCTTTACATAAACGGTCTGTTTCGTCAATATTAGTGCCGGGTGGCGAGTAATAATCTAACACAATAGAACCTTCGTCTAATTCGGGTAAGAAACCTGTTTGCAGTTTTGTAGAAACAAAATATCCTGAAAATAATAATATTAAAACAAAAACAATAGAATAAACAGGCTTGTTATAAAACCAAGTTAATGCAGATATATTTGTATTTTGTTTTTTAGCTTTTGCGTTGTGTTTATATCCTATAATAATATGAAAAACAGGCAACAGCAACCAAGTAACTAAAAACGAAACTATCATTGTTATTTGCATTGTATCGGATAAAACACGAAAGAAACTGCCTGCCAATCCGCTCATTAATCTAAAAGGAAAATGTATTACAATGGTTGATAGAGACGAAGCAATCATTGCAGGCAACAAAAATTTTATCGACATCTGAACCACCTGATATTTATTTTTTTGGGGGTAATCTTCATGATTTTTGTAAATCTGTTCAATAATTACAATTGCATCATCAATAATTAAACCTACCGATGCTGCAATAGCCCCTAGCGACATAATATTTATAGTTATTCCGAACAAACGAAGCACCAAAAATGAAAATGCCACCGTAACCGGTATGGTTAGCATTACAACCAAACTTGAACGCCACGAACGTAAAAATAAAATAATAACCAAAAATGCAAGAAACAAACCCTCGTAAATGGTTTTCATAGTGCCATCAACACTTTCGGTTACAAATGCACTTTGATTGTAATATGGTTTTAACGAATAGCCTTGTGGCAAAAGTTTTCGAATATCTTTTGCTTTTTGTTCAATATTATTGGCAAAATTGGTAAGATTAACACCGGGTTGTTTAACTAAATCAATAATAACAGCATTATTTCCATTTGCATTAATTTTTACAAATTCTTGTTGTTCTTCGAGTTTTATTTCTGCAATATCTTTTACTTTGATTATTCTACCGTTGCTATTCTTTATTACCGTATTGTTAAGTTCGTTAATATCTTGAACACGAGTATCGAGTAAAGTAAGATACATTCGGTAATGGTCGGGCAAAAGCCCTGCCGATGACACAAAATTGCTATTATCAAAAGCATCAATAATATCTTGCGGAACAATACCGAGAGCCGTCATTTTAGCAGGAATGGGTGCTATTACATACTCCTTACTTCGCCCTCCGCGAATAACTACATTTGAAATACCATTGACTTGTGAAAATGTTGGGCGAACGATAATATTGGCAATATCTTTTAAATCTACATCGGTTTTGTTGGGATTTTCGAGGGTGTAACCATAAACAGGAAATAGCGATTGGTTCATTACCTCTGCCGAAATATTTACATCGGGCGGAAGGAAATTTTTTATTTCATTAATACGACTTTCCAGCTGTGGTTTAAGTGCATAAATATCTAATCCCCAATCGAAATACACTTCTACTGTTGCACTTCCTCTACTTGTGCTACTTTTTACTAAATGCACGCCATTTACTTTTTTTACAGCACTCTCTATGGGTTGAGTAACGCTTATCATCATTCTATCGATAGGTATTTGACCGGCATCGATAATAATAGAAATACGAGGAAACTGAACTTCAGGAAACAGGTTAGTTTTCATTTGAGTAAACGAAAAAATACCTGCAATAAATATTAGTATGCCTACTAATAAAATTGGTTTTTGTAATGTTTTAAAATAACTATTCATTTTAATCTGTTTGGGTTTAATTCCCTGCCCCTTTGGGCGTATATAATATTATTATTCCATAATGATACTTCGTTCAATTGCGACGAGGAACTCATTATTTTTCTATTAAAACAGTGTCACTCAATCCGTAAGCTCCTTCGCTTATAAATAAATCTTTATCATTAAATTTAGGACTTAGTATTTCAACCTTATCATACGTTTGATTTCCAATAGTTACAGGTATTTGCACGGCTGTGCTATCATTAATAAGTTTCATAAGCCAAAATTTTGTCATTAAAGCATCTGTTTGCAAACATTTTTTAGACAACACCTGTGTTTGCTGTTTATTGCTTTTATCAATAAGGACCTTAACTATCATATTTTCAGGTAAAAACTGATTGGTATTAATACCTGCTAAAATTTTTATGCTTTGCGATGTTTCATCAATTTGAGCTAAGATTTTTGAAAATTTACCAATAAGTTCGTTATTATCGGGTAAAATAATTTTACATTCAGTTCCTATTTTTGCAAAATTATTATACTCAAAAGGAATATTTACTTGCACTTTGAAATTATTTGATGCTAATATACCGCACATTACAGTGCCTTTATCGGCAAACACATTTTTATTTGCAATATTTAAGTTTGCAATTCTGCCACTTGTTGGTGCATAAATTTTTATAATTCCATAGTTAGGCGAAGTGCTATCGTTTTTATTCGTTAAAAAAGCTTCCGGTGTTTGTATCTCAAAAAGCTGCTCTCCTTTTGAAACTATATCGCCTTGCTGAATTTTTACTTTTGTTATATATCCACTTATTGGAGCTACTAAATTACTTTTGTTTAAGTAAATGGTTTTGCCCGAAAATTCTATATAGTTAGGCAGATAAGCATTTGTAATTTTACTCACTTTTACTTTAATCTTTGGCGTTGTTTTATTTTGCTCTTTTGTTTGCTCTTTGCACGAATTTAATACAAATATAGCTGATATTACTAAAAATATTACTACTGTTTTTTTCATCATTATAGTTTAAAAATTCCAATAATTATAAGAAATTATTAATGCTTGTTTTTGCAATTGCAAATTTAAATTCTCTTGCTTTTTTGCATAAATATCACGAACAATATTTTTAAAGTCCATTATTGATATTTGTGCCTGAGATAATTGAATTTTGTACAACTCAACTAATTTGGCATATTGATTTAACTGATTTTGCACAATTACAATTTGTTTATCAATAGCTTTTATTTGAGATAAATATCTTTCTTTATTTATTTTGGTTTGCTTATAGAAATTTTGCTTTTCAAATTCAAGCGTTTGCATTTCTATAAGTGATTTGTTGTGCTGAATTTTCTTTTGATTACCATCAAAAATATTCCAAGAAAAATTTAGACCGGTTGCAAAGCCAAGACGATTTACTGAGGGCATATAAATAGCATTTAGTCCGGCATTGGCAAATAAACTTAGTTTGGGTTTATATTTTTGATTAAATAATTGCCTGTTTGCAATAATACTTAGACTATCTAATTTATATTTTTCTAAAAATACAGAGGAGTTTATGGTATCAGCACCAAGTTGAATATTAACAATTTTAAGATTAACGGTGTTAGTATCGGTAATTCCACAAAGCAGGTTTAGGTCAGCTAAATTAGTGCGATAATCATTTGTATATTTCTCATATTTAAGTTTGTAATTATCTGATTCTATTTGCATTAGCATTAAATCACTATGCTTGTAAATGGCATTTTCCACCAATTTTTGCATTGTTTGTAATTGCTCGTTCAGTTTATTTAATAAAGATTTGCTAATATCGCTTTGTTGTTTGGCTTGCAAACATAAAATGTATTGATGGCTAACTAACTTCTCTAATTCGTGTTGTGTTAAAATAATATTATTTTTGTTTAAATTTGTTTGAATTTCAGCTTGTTGCGAATAACTTTTATAAATACCACCCAAAAATAATGGCTGTTTTACAGATAGGTATGCTTGGTATTGTCCACCATCTGAGTATGCTAAATCGTATCCGGTGTACGAATTTGCACCATCAGAAACCCATTGAAATTTATTGCTGTTATTATCGTGAGAAATAATTGGAGAAAATAAAACATTGGCTTCCACATTTACTTGTGGTTTAGAAATAATGCTTTTCACCTTTTGCATATCCAATTGAATTATTTTGTTGTTATTACGGCTTTTATTTATAAGCGGGCTGCTTGTTTTGGCTTGCTCAAAATAATAATTTAAATCACGAGTTTGTGCATTTACTATAACAACAAAAAATATTAGGTATATACTTAATTGTAATATTTTCATTTTACTATTTTTAAAATAAAACAATGAAATTCATCTTTCTTATATGTAATTTGCATATTGTGAGTGTTACAAATTTGTTTAACAATGGCTAATCCTAATCCGTAAGATTTTGAATTTTCTTTCGAAAAACGATTAAATATCGTTTTGTTTGTAAGAGAATTTTCACTACCTGTATTGCAAATTGTCAACTCATTTTCGTGTATTTCTATATATATATTTCCATTATAAATATTGTGATTAATAGCATTGAATAATAAGTTATTTAGAAGTACATCAGCAAGTTCTGAATTTATATTAATAAAAAAATCACCATTAAATTTATTGTGTATTCTAATTCCTTTTGAATTTATTAATGGTGATAGTTCGTTTATTTTTTTCTTTATATTATTATTAATGAGCACTTTATTATCTGCAATATATTGTTTATTTTCAATTTTGGAAAGCAACAACAAACTTTTGTTTAAATTAGATAAGCGTTTTACTGCATTTATTGTTGTAACAAGTTGCTTAAAGGTTTTTTCTTGTAGGTCTTGTTGTAAAATTTCTTCTAAATTTAGTAAAATTATTGATATTGGCGTTTGTATTTCGTGAGAGGCATTTTCTGTAAATTCTTTTAATGTATTATAATCGGTTGTTAATTTTTTAGTAAGTGTTGTTAGCGTTTTGTTTAATCTGTCAAACTCCTGAATATTAGTTTGTTTTAATTTGAGATTATTTAACTTATTAAACGAAAAATTTTCTATTGCTTTTAAATTTTCTTCAAAATCTTTCCAAACAGTTTTATTTATTTTTTTTGTGGTAAAGAATAATATTGTTAAAGTTAAAACTAACAATAACAGTAACGGTAAAGAAATTGCTATTATTAAATCGTCGGCTTCTATTAAAGAATGACGCAGCCTAATTAAATAATATTTATTATTGATTTTTACGGTGTTAGTGTATTCTAAATAGGGTTCGTTTTCGTTCTCTGTTTTATCAAAAATAAATATTTCTTTATATGATTTTGGCTTAATCATATTTTTCGATATTAATTTTGTTTCAATTATAGGGTAAATATTTGGTGTGTTGTTTTGTGTTTTAATCTCATTAATTATTGCATATTCTTTTTGAAATATATCTTCTTTAATTTCATCGGTTAGTATCGTTTTTAAAACAAAATAGCCTATTACACTAACAAATAGCAGCAAAATGCTTATAGTTATTAAATATTGACGATTTATCTTTGTAAGAAATTTCATTATTCTGTAAATTTATATCCCATTCCGTAAATAGTTTTAATATAATCGGTTCCGCCCTTAGATTTAATTTTTCTGCGAATATTGTTTAAATGTGTGTAAATAAAATCATAATTATCGGATAAATCGATATTATCGTCCCACAAATGCTCAGCAATTGCTTCTTTCGTTAAAACTCTATTTTTATTTATGATAAAATACAATAACATATCGTATTCTTTTTTTGTTAATGTAATTGGTTTGTTGTTTATATTAACTTCTTTGCTATCAGTATTTAATATTATTTCGTTAAATATTAATATGTTATCGCCTTCGTACTTACGCCTTCTAAGAACTGCTTTTATTCTTGAATTAAGTTCAGATAATTGAAAAGGTTTAGTCATATAATCGTCAGCACCAAGGTCGAGACCGTTAATTTTATCGTCTAACGAACTTTTTGCAGAAATAATAATTATACCGGCATGTATATTATTTTTCTTTATTGATTTTAACAGCTCTATTCCGTTTCCATCAGGCAAAGTAATATCTAACAGTATAATATCGTACTCGTAAATTGATAGTTTATAGTTTGCTTTTTCAAAATTTTCGGCTAATTCGCAAGTGTATTTTTCTTTTGTAAGATAATTACTTACACCAATTAATAATTCTATTTCATCTTCAACTATTAAAACTTTCATTTTGCAAAAATAAGTTTTAATTCTAAAGGAAATCTAAAGTTTTATGAATAATGTGATTTGCGTTATAAGTAAAATTGCTTTTGTTTATAACCGGTGCTTTATGACTGCTTAGGGTTGGCAAAATGTTTATTGTTTCTTTTTTTACAAAGATGTTATTTTTAAAATTAGTCAAAGCCTCACTTAGAGTGAGACCTTGACATTTACTCTTTAACAAACTTACCAACGGCACTGCCAACTCGTACAAAATATACGCCTTTTGGCAACTTGCTAATATTAATTGTTATTTGTTTGTTGTTTGTAGATATTGCTTCGCTATCA
>CAMZKE010000075.1 GCA_947311115.1 uncultured Bacteroidales bacterium
AATTCCATCTAACTAAATTAGTAAAATTCTGAATATCACTAATATGGTGTTTATTAAAATTTAGTTAGCTATTTTTTGCTACTTTTTCTAAAGTCTTGTAATCCTGGTTAATAATGTTTTGAACCTGTAAGGTTCTAATATCTATAGTAGGTAAATAATTATTTTGTTACGACACAGTAGGTGTCGCATATTCATTTGTTTGTTGTGTTTTTGATACCTACAGCATCTAAATAGTAATTTTAAATTTCTATGAATAATTCGGGTAACCCGCATTACTTACTTTGTTTTGAGTAAATTAACTTCATTTTTATTAAATTACATGAATAATGCGGGTTAAAAAGAATAATTATTTATCATCTAACAATTGTAACGTTCCCACTCTTAGTATGTTCTACACCATTAAAATCTTTGCAAACAACAATCCATTTGTAAGTTCCAACTTGTATGGTTTTATTTCCATTTTTTGCAGTTCCTTTCCACTCTTCAAACAAATCGGTAGAACTCCAAATAACCTCGCCCCAACGGTCGTAAACTGCAATATAATAGTTATCTATATCAATACCATGACCTACGGCTTTAAAACCATCGTTAATACCATCGCCATCAGGTGAAAATGCTGTGGGTATGTAAAGTGTGAATTCGTTTTGTACTGTAATATGATGTTTAACACTATCGATACAGCCATGTTCGGTTTCGGTTACAAGTAATACGTCGTACTCTCCAATTTGCGTATAGCTATGATATGGATTAATTAAATTTGACATATTACCATCGCCAAAATACCAGAAATTATTATAATTTTCGGTAGAATAATTTGTAAATTCAACTTGTGGGTTGATAAAACTTACAACTTCCGGAGTTGCCTCAAACATTGCTTCCGGTTGAGCAAATACTGTTATCATATTATTGATAGTTTGCTGTGTTTTGCAACCATTTTCAGTAGTAAGTTCTAAAGATACATCGTAAATACCTGAGTTTTCAAATATATGAGTAGGATTATTTGTTCCTGTATAATTATTATCGTTTTCGCCAAAAGTCCAATTATATATTGCATTATTTGTATTGCTACCTTCGTTAAAATTAACAACTAATGGTGGGCATCCTTGTATTATATCGGAGCTAATATTAATATTTGGTACCGGAAATAAATTAACAGATTCAATATTTGTTGCTGTACTTCCGCACTGGTCTGTTGCAGTAATAGTAATATTGTTATCATTTATTGTTGGATAAAAATTACTAGGCAAGCTACTTATATTATTATTCATTGTTATAGTTACGGGTGAGCTGCCACCAATAACATTTCCATCAATTAATATAGGGTTTCCGGGGCAAACTGTATCATCGGAAACTGATGTTGTGAGTTGAATATCATCATAAATTAATATATTTGATGTGGTTGTTGCTGTACAATTATTTGCATCAGTAACAGTTACAAAGTATTGCGAATTGTTTGATACATTAACTGTTATTTCATTATTTGTAGAGTTAGTACTCCAAATATAACTGTAAGTTCCACCATTAAGAGTTCCTCCGGTAACCGATGCAATTAATGTATTATTAGTATTTTTACAAGTAAAAAAGTCAGTATTTACAGAAACTTTAAGCTCTTGTGGTTGGAGTATTGTTACTGATTTATATATTGTGCACTTATTTACATCTTGAACAGTTAACGTGTAATTTCCGGCGGTAACATTGGTTAAATTTTGGTTTGTGTAAGCATTATTCCATTCAAAAGTATATGGGGGATTACCTCCTGCAATATTTGTGATGGTGCTGCCTGTACTGTTCCCAAAGCAATCGACATTTACAGGAATAATATTTAATTCCATTGGCGGATATAGTGAGTTTATTTCTATAGAACCACTACTTGAACAGCCGTTAATATCAGTTACTGTTACGTTGTATATTCCCACATCAAGCCCTGTAGCCGTTTGTGTTACTTGATTGTTGCTATCATTCCAATTAAATGATGATAAACCAACAGACCCTGTATTTACTACTGTTGCAGTACCGTTATTATCTCCAAAACATACAATGTCAGTTTTGTCTATTGTAAAACTCATTGCAGAATTTATTGTTATTGTTTGTGATGCATAAGTAGTATCACAACTTACTCCGTTTATAATATTGGTTACAGCTAAATTAACTGTGTAAGCTCCTGCGTTATTGAAATCCACAACTATAGGTCCTTTACCTGAACCACTAATAATTGTTCCTGTACCAAAATTCCAGATATAATTATATGTAGTATCAGCTATACCTGTATAGTTAAATGTTGCTTGCGTACCACAGGCATCAACATTAACATCAAAGGTTGTTTGCGGTACACAACAATCAACTATTATTTCTATAGTTGTGTCGCTTTGGCAACCACTATCGGTAGTAATTTGAAAATTAACGCTGTAAGTTCCCGGATTAGCGTAGTTATGGGTAGGATTTTCGTCAGTACTTGTAGTAGATCCATCAC
Source organism: uncultured Bacteroidales bacterium (assembly GCA_947311115.1). GTDB lineage: Bacteria > Bacteroidota > Bacteroidia > Bacteroidales > JAFGXI01 > DYMG01. Next base: position 2,471 of record CAMZKE010000075.1, read on the forward strand.
CAAAATCCCATAAATAATTGGTAATAGTTACTCCGTTTGTGTTAGTAGAGTTAGTAAATTGAATATCGTTACCGGCACAAGCCTGAGTGTTAGTAAAAAATGGGTAAGCTACAGGTAAGTTATTTAAATGTACTGTCATTGTTATTGGGCAGTTGCCAAGTTCGCTTTGCATTTCAACCCAAACGCTGTCTATTGCATCAGGATTAGCAATTACTGCTGTTTGGTCGAAAACAGGTGTTGGTGTCCACCATAAATATGATAAAAAACCATCAGGAGCAACAAGGGTAATAGTAGGGTCGCCCGGGCAATAATTAGCAACCGTTGCTTCTAAAGGCGAAACTGTTTCGTCAATATAAGCATAACCAAGATGCTCACCGGCAGAACAATCGCCAACAGTATATGTAACAGTAACATCTTGTCCAATATAATTTTCTAAATTAACAGCAACATAAGTCCAATCTTTGTACCAATATGTTGTAGGACCACCAACCCCTTGACCGGCTACTGCACTAAAACCATCGCTTGCAGGGTTATCTGCTATAACTTCATATTTTCCACAAGGTAAAAGGTTTCCGCTAGCATCGGTAACTTCAGCTTTAAAAAATGGTCGGCCGGAATGTCCCGGGTCTTCTAAAATAACTGCGTAATGATATACATATAAGGCTGTTTGTTGAGTTACAGTAAAGGTTTTAGAAACTATTGTTGCGTTTCCGCCCACTTGGTAATCTTCCATTTTTAATGAATGTGCACCTCCGTTTGGAGAAACACTGCTAAGACTAACTCCTAAACTGTTTAAAAACGCATCGTTTCCGGCAGATGTAACTTCTAATGCCCCACTTCCAAGAACTAATGTGCCTGAGTTTACAGAAGCTTCTGGTATTCCTGCAGTCATCCCTCTATAGTTTGTCCATGCGTTTGCAGTTCCGTCCTCAAACCCAAATTGTGAAAATGCATTTATTGAATTTAATAGTATAAATAGTAATGATATGTGCAAATAATTTTTCATGGTAGTGTGTGTTATTTTGTTAATAATTGTATTATTTTATAGTCATCAGGTTTTATGTTTTGATTGTTTTTTATGTTTACATCAGCATTGTTTTCGAGTAAAAGAGTAATAACTTTTTGTATTGCGTTTTTTACCGTTTTATTTGTTTCTATAGTATAATTATATGATGATAATAGTAAAGCAGTATTTCCAAATTCGTCTGTTAAATTAATTTTTGCGCCATTACTTAATAGTAATTTAACCATTTTGTAATTATATTTTTGAACAGCCATATGTAAAGCTGTTTTTTTATGAGCATTTTTAAAGTTAATTTTTGCTCCTTTTTGTAATAATAGAATTGCTACTTTATAATTGTTTCTTAAAACTGACCAGAAAAGTGGGGTTCTGTTAAAATCATGTCCTGTACATTTGTGTGTATGCGTATTATCTTCTTTATGTGCTAAATATTCGTTTACATCAGCACCGTTATTAATAAGTATTATTGCTGTTTCAGTGTCATAACTTCTAATTGCATTAATCAATGTAGTTTGTGAAAACACAGCAGTACTTAGCATTATAAAAAATAATATGTTAAAAAGGTTTTTCATTTAGTTTGTTTTAAATAATGGAGTGGCACTACCCACTCCATTAAACCTACCTATGAGAAAATTTACTCTTCTTATTTTTACAAATGTATGCTATATGTATAGCTAAAGTCAAATAAAGGGTTTAGTGATATAGAAATCAGTAATAATTGATGAATTAGTAATGATAGGGATTTGTTTTTTCTAAAAAGACCAGTGTTTTTCTATATCAGTAATATTTCGTATTTATATTAAAAATAATCTGCCATATATTTGTGATGTATCAATATCACATATAAAATGAAACGATTATTTAGCATAATACAGCTATTCTTAGCAATAACAATTTCGGCACAAACATTTACGCCAATATCGTGGGGAACAGAAATAAATGCACCGGGTGGCGGTTATCCTCGTATGGCAGAGTTTTCTGATGGCAGATTATTATTAGGAATGGATACAGGCGAAGGTATTAAAATTTACGAAAGCTCCGACAAAGGCGAAAACTGGAATTTTAAATCAATAGCCGTGCCATCGGCAGGTTTGCCTACAAATTATCATGTTGGCAATGTGTTTTTATACCGTATTACCGACCAAGAGTGGCTTTGTGCTTATCGTTATATAAACGACCACGACAATTATACCGATGCATCGGAAGATGATGGTATTAACGATTATTATCTGAAAATAAATAAAAGTACTGATGGTGGTGCTACATGGAATTATTTAAGCGATATAGTTCATACAGGAAGCTCTACACCAGATGCTACGGCACGTCCCGGAGGAGTGTGGGAACCATTTTTATTCAAAATACCTCAAACCGACGAGCTTTTGGTTTTTTATGCCAAAGAAGATGCACGTCCCGGGCCGGGCGATACACAAGATATTATTTGTAAGCGTTCGTATGATAATGGATTAACATGGAGCCAAGAAATAATTGTTGCTAATGGGTCAGATTATGGCTCACGTGACGGTATGCCTGAGATTATTTTAACGCCTAATAATCAATTAATTTGTGTGTTCGAAGCTCACGATGATGTTAATAACAATTGGTTTAGTATAAAAACAGTTCGTTCTGATGATTTTGGGCATACTTGGCATTCGCGAAGCAATGTTTACAGCTCGCCAAGTTCGGCTGAATATGGCTCGGGAGCACCATATATTGCTCAATTGCACGATGGTCGTATATTTGTTTCTTTTCAAGAAAATTTAAGTAGCCCTAACGATGATTCGCAAATGCGATTTGGCTATGTAGTTAGCGAAAACGACGGTCAAACGTGGTCGGCAAGGCAAAATTTATTTTCTGTAGGCACAGGTTGGTGGAACGGAATGTTTGTTGATAGCGAAAATACACTTTATATGCTTACATCAGGTGTTAAAATTCAAAAAGCAGAGTTTCCAATATCTCAAGATCAAAAATATTATTTTAAAATTAGTGCAAAACATTCAAATAAACTAATTACTACACAAACCGTAAGTGGCTCGGCAAATGGTGATAATATTCATCAATGGACTGATAATGGTGGCGACAATCAGCAATGGACAATCAACAATGCAGGTAACGGATATTTTTGGTTAGAACCAAAATCAGCACCGGGTAAATGTTTAGAAGTAGAAACTGCTAATATCGAAAATGCCGGTAATATAGCAATTTATGATTATATCGGAACTGATAATCAACTTTGGTATGTAAAAGCTAGTCCTAACGGATTTTATCGTATCGTAAATAAAAACAGCAACAAAGTTTTAGATGTAAGGGAGCAGTTAACAACCGATGGTGCAAATATTTTTCAGTGGTCTGACTATTTAGGCGATAATCAGTTGTTTAAAGCAACATCTACAAATAATGCAATTTATATCGACCCTTTTATACCTTATATAAAATGGGATTACGTTAATTTAACAAACTTAAACTCTAATAAAGTTGCCGATGTTTCAGCGTGGAATTTTAATAATGGTGCAAATATTCAGCAATGGGATTATGTAACAGGAATAAACCAACAATGGTTAGTGCACGATGCAGGAAATGGTTATTGTTGGTTTGAGCCCAAACATGCTATTGGTAAATGTTTAGAAGTTGATGCTTGGGGTACAACAAATGGAAATAATATACAAATTTGGGAGTATTTAGCTAACGATAATCAATTATGGAAACCTTACGAAGTGTCAGTAAACACTTATCGTTTTGAGAATAAAAATAGTGGATATGTTTTTGAAGTATCTGCAAATTCGCTTGATAATGGTGCAAATATCCAGCAATGGGAATGGATTGGAACAAACTTACAGCAATGGGGCGTAAATTATATTGACCAAACATTTACTGCACCAAATGTAATTCAGCCGTTTATTAATAACGGTATGTTTTATTCGTGTAGCACAGCATTAAATCCGGGCGAAATAAATGGTTCGCAAACCATTTGCGATAGCGAAGACCCAAGTATTTTTAGCTCAGTTGTGCCTGCAAGTGGTACAGGTACAGTTAATTATCAGTGGCAATATTCTGCCGATGGTACAACTTGGGTTGATGCAGTAGGAGAAATTAATCCAACTTGGGATTTGCCGGCATATACATACGGAGTAACTACACAAACCTCATATTTTGCACATCGTTTGGTTAATGATATTTGTTTTAATTCGACTTCAAATCAAATTGAACTGATTGTTAACCCACTGCCTCAAATATCGTTTAATAATACACCACAAAATGCATTGTGCAATACCGAAAGTAGTTTTATTATTGATGTTACCCCTGTTGGTGGCACTCTTTCAGGAGATGGAATTATAGGAAATGAGTTTGTGCCATCAAATGCAATTATTGGCGATAATATTTTCACTTATTCATACACCGAAAGCAGTATCGGTTGTTCTTCAACAGCAAGCGATACTATTTTGGTAGATAATTGTACTAATATTTTTGATGCTAATAATATAAATGGAATCTCCGTTTATCCAAATCCTGCACATAATTATGTTATTTTAAAGAGTAAAAGTATAATTGGAAGCATTACTATTGTTGATGTAACAGGTGCAATTGTTAAAAATATAATCGCTAAAAGCAATATGCAAAAAATTAAAATATCAGATTTACAAAACGGAGTATATTTTGTGAAAATTGGAAATACTGTACAAAAATTTATAAAAGAATAAAAACTTAAGCCTGCTTTTTCAGTTCTTTTAAATAATAAGATGGAGTTAAGCCTGTATTATCTTTAAATGCCTTGTTAAAAACAGATAAGGATTTAAAGCCAACTTCTTCTGATAATGCAGCTATAGTATAAGTTTTATTATCAGGGTTTTTTAAAAGTTTTTGCACTTCTTTTACTCTATGATAATTTATAAAAGTATTAAAATTCATTTTGTAATTATCGTTAATAACGCGCGATAAATAAGATTTATTTGTTTCTAAAAGGTCTGCTAAATCAAAAATTGTTAAACCTTTGTTTTTGTATACTTTATCTTCTTTAATTGCTTTAATTAATTTAGTGTGAATCTCGTTAAGTAATTCATTAGAAACATCACTTTTATTATTTTTTTGAACTTGTAATTTTTCAATTACTGGTTCTTGTTTCAATTGTTTAAGCTGCTCAATTGTCGTTTCAAGTTCTTCTTCAGTTTCTATAGAAGAAATATTTTGCTCTAACAATTTTTTATATGTTATTGATAAAGCTTTTTTCTGAAATAGAATTATAGTTATAAAAATTAGTAAAATAATTATTCCAACTATAGATAAATAAAGCGCAATAGATTTAGTCTTTATTTCAGATGTTTGCATTTTTATTTTTGCTTCTTTTCGTTCTGTTTCAAACTCTACTTTAAGTCTATTGTAATAATTTTCGTGCTCAATATTAATAAGCGAATCAGAATATTGTTTGTAGAGTTTATAATATTTTAATGAGCTCATGCCATCACCCAAATTTTGCCTTATTTCCGATAAAAACAAGTATGAGTTCGATAATAATTGCTTGTAATCTATCTGTTTTGCCAAATCTATTGCTCTAAATAAAAAAGTTTCTGCCAAACTATTTTCTTTTTCTGCATAATAAAATTTTGAAATATTAAAACAGGCAAGGGCTGCATTATAATTATCATTATTTTTTGTGTAAACATCAAGAGCCGAAAGAATAATTTCAATAGCTTTTTTATTATCTCCAATATATCCATAGGTTTGACCTAAATTAGACATTGTATTGGCAATACTTATTTCCGATGAGTTTTTCTTCTTTATTTTAAGTGCTTTCTCAAAATATGCAATTGCTTTTTTATAATTATTCTCATATTGATATGCCAAACCTAAATTATTAAGAGCTAATGCTTGTATATTTTCATTATTTTGCTTTTGGGCTTGTGTTAATACTTCATTAAATAAATTTATAGCTTGTTTAGTTTCGTGTTTTTCTAAATATAATGATGCAATATTTAATTTTACTGATATAATATTTTTTCTATCATTAGTAATTTGAGCCAATTTTAACGATTCATTAAAATAAAAAAGAGAAGAATCGTAATTAGATTGCTGATAAAAAATATTACCTTTTTGCCTGAGAAACGAAATAATAAATGCAGTATCTTTATTATTTTTTGCTATAATTAATCCTTTTGTTGAATATTCTTTTGATTTTATAGGATTTGTATTAATTAGATTACTAGAAATTTTAGATAATAATTCTAAATTATCAGTATTTTCTGTTTTTGATAATTGGTTTATTAAACTATCTGAATTGTCAGAAAAAGCAGAAAAACAAATTGTTATATATAAAAGTGTAAAAAATAATTTCATTTTGCAAAAATATGAAAAACAAGTGTATATATATAGAAAAACTTATTAAAAATACCTAATTTAGAAATCCGTAGTATGTAAAATTGAATCAGATAGTTTGTGAGTATAAATTTGTAATCGAACTTTAAAAAATTCACAAAATGAGACAAGTTTTATCTTTAACAGTAGCTTTATTATTAAGCACAACAATTTTTGCACAGTGGACATATAATAATTCAACCACTTTGCCTCCATTAACAGACTCTTATTACCCGTTGGTAACCGATTATGTAAACGGAACATTTCCTGTGCAAGCAGCTGCCGGAACTAATTATCAAATTTCACAACATTACGAAACTCCGTGGCAAGCAGGTTCTGAAACTCCGATACCTACATTAAGTGCGGGCGAATCTGTGAAAGTTAAAATAGCTGTTCCTCCTGGAGTAGTAATGGGATATATGACTATTACATCAAACGACTGGCAAACATCTGCACCTTTTTGCGGTACAATTAATTACGATGCTTCAGGACCAAATGAAGTAGGTCAGAATGGAGATTTTACTCAAATTTCAAATTCCGGTTATCAAGCATTTGTTTACGGTAGTTTTAGTAATCAAATACCAAGCGATAGTGCATTTTATATGTATCTTGTATTTAAGGCAGCCAACGCTAATTTTAGTATAACTACTATTGATATTACATATAAATTTAAAGATGGTTTAGATTCTCTAAACTTAGTTAATTATAATGCATGGGTAACAGCAGGTCGTCCTATACCTTGGACAGGTGTTGTATGCGAACAAGGTATTTTAACTGCCGGTTCAATTACCGGAACACAAACAATCTGTAATAACACTGATGCTGCTCCTTTTACTTCAACTGAAAGCGCAGTTGGTAATTCAGGTTTAACATATCAATGGCAATGGTCTGCTGATAATACTACTTGGTATGATTATGCCGGAGCAACTAACGAAGAATTAGATTTACCTGCTTTAGATTATGGTGTAACATCGGCAACAGCCTATAATATAAGACGCAAAGCAACGGATTGTAGTGGCGAAGTATTCTCAAATCAAATAGTATTATTGGTTGATGTATGTTCTGGAATAAACAAAATTGAGAATAATAGTATTCATATTTATCCTAATCCTGCAGTAAACCAAATTACAATAAATAATATTCCTAATAATGCTAAGAATATTAAAATAATTGATATTACAGGTGAAACAGTTATTTCATTGTCAAAACAAGAAGTAAATCAAGTTATTGATATAAGTAACTTACAAAACGGAGTATATTTTGTAAAAGTTGGAGCACAAGTTCAAAAATTGATAAAAAAATAATCTTTCTTTAACAGAGATATAAAAAAGCAAGTTCACTAATGAACTTGCTTTTTTTATAAAATAACATTTATCAAATTAGAAATTAATTAGTCATTTTCTATATCCACAAATACTATATTATTTATGTACTCCTTACAATAGTATATTTGTTATCAAAATTATAATCATGAGAAAATTAATAAGTATTATTTTATTTATATCAGTTTTAACAGCATGGTCACAAACTGATAAATTAGTTTATTTAAAGTTAAATGAAAACACTTCTGCTTATCCAGGAATAAAAGATTTTCAAAAATTTAAGAAACTTTATCCTCAGTTTAATACTTTAATATCAGAGTATAATATTACAGATATTAAATGTGTTTTTAAAACAAATTCTAGAAAAATACAAAGTATTTACTATGTGAATTACGCAGAAAATACAGATGTAGATGCTTTAATTAGTGATTTAGAAAAAATAAATTTGGTAGAATATGCCGAAAAACCCTTAAAATATGAGTTTTCGGCAAGTGTTAACGACCCAAATTATAGCTTAGAACAATGGAATTTAACAAAAATAGAAGCTCCACAAGCTTGGGATATTTATAGTGGAGGTACTAACCATAAAACAAAAATTGCTATTATTGATGCGGCATTTAAGCTAGACCACGAAGATTTAGCTCAAAACTTTTGGGTAAATACAAACGAAATTCCAAACAATGGAATTGATGACGATAATAATGGCTTTATTGATGATGTAAACGGCTGGGATGTTGCAGATGATGACAATAAAGTAAGTCCTGATGCATCAGAAACATCTGCCGATTTTGGTCACGGAACATTTGTTTCGGGTTTTGCAGCTGCAATTACAAATAACAATATTGGTATTGCTTCAGTATCGCATAATAATGCAGAAATAATTCCTGTTAAAGTTGGAAATAATGATGTTTCAGGAAATATACAAATACCATCGGGAGCAATACCTTATGGTATTGATTACGCTATGAATAATGGTGCTGAAATAATTTCAATGTCATTAAGTTCGGTGCAAGAATCAGGTTTAGGCGATTATAATGGGCAAACTTGTCATCAGCTAATACAAGAGGCTGTAAATATGGGAATTATTGTAGTTGCAGCAACAGGTAATTGGAATGCATATTATCCTGACCAAATAACTTATCCTGCGGCTTTTCCTGAGGTAATTGCAGTTGGCTCTACTGATGAAAATGATTATAAAGCATCATCATCTCAATATTCAACAGAAGTTGATATTATGGCTCCCGGACATATGGTTTATAGTACTATTCAAGAAAGCCCTTGGTATCAAGGTGGTTGGTCAGGTACTTCTTTTGCTACACCTACGGTAGCAAGTACATTGGCTTTAATGAAATCCTTTCAGCCAACAGCAACCAAGCAGCAATTAGAATATTGTTTGTTTAGTGGTGCTGATAATATTGATGCTCAAAATAGCTCATATATTGGTAAATTAGGAAGTGGAAGGTTAAATGTATATAACTCAATGCACTGTATGGATAGTTTATTTACTGTAAACGAAACTCCAACTTGTGTAGTTACATCGCCTCAAAATGGGCAGGTATTTACACAAGGTGACACTGTTATTTTTTCTGCCAATGCAAACGATAGTGATGGAACAATTGATAGTGTAGTTTTTGTGCTTAATGATATTTCATTTTACACCTATACCATTGCACCATACCAATATAATACGTTTACAAATAATACAACTCCAACAGGTGCTTATAGTTTTTATGCCATTGCTTATGATAATAATCAAGCGTTCACGTATAGCGATACAGTAACAGTAACTTTAGATACATTGATAGCTACAAATATTAATAAGTATAATCTTACAGATTTAAATATATACCCAAACCCTGCAAATAATTTTATTGTAGTTGAAAGCAATAGTATCAATGATTTTATCGAAATTTTAGATATTACAGGAAAAGTAATAATGCATAAAGAGTATTATCGTCTTGAAAAAATTGATATATCTAAATTACAAAACGGAGTATATTTTGTAAAAATAGGAAGTTTAGTTGAAAAATTTATCAAGCAATAAAATACACACACTATGATTAAGAATTTAATTTCATTCGTTTTAATATTAGGTTTTACAAATATTTTTGCACAACAAACAGGGGAGTTTACAAGTACAGTAAATTGGGATAATGAACTTGGTCCACAGTCAGTTAATATGGCTGTATATGTACCGGCAAACTATAACGCATCAAATAATTATGCGTTAATAATTGGTTTTCACGGTCAAGGCGATACTGGTACCGGACATTTAAATCGTTCGAATAGTTTAAAGGAATGGGCTAACGATGTAGCAGATTTTGGAAATGTAATTGTGGCTTGTCCTAATTTTGGATATTATAATAATAATACTGTAGTTTGGGAAAATAATCAAGGAATAATAAAAGCTATAAGAGATTTGTTAGCACAAACTTATAATATTGATTATGGAAAAGTATTTTCGCAAGGCTTTTCTTATGGAGGTAAGTCAGCATATATTTTTGGCTTAGATGAGGCCGATATTGTAGCAGGAATACTTGCGTACTCACCTGCTTTTTATGGTGTTAAAGATTTGTATAATCAATGTTCGGTGCAAACTTGTACCGATTTACATTACGATATAAATTATTCTAATTTTAATAAAGCGTATGTTTGCACTAGTGCCGGTGGAGGTGCAGGTTATTCAAGCTCTCCAATAACAGAATTTTCTGATATGGCACAGCCCGGACAACCAAGCGAGTTTTATGCAACACCGGTTTCTTCTACTGATAATCCAACGGGTGACGATTCGTTTTTCTTGTTAGCATACCATTCTCAAAATATTGTTAATCAAGATAGTCCAGGTCATGCCGTAATGTATGCAAGTCAAAATACAACGCATACTATGCCAACAATGAATATTAATAAACTATGTTGGGATTTTGTGCAACAAGGTGTAACAACTGAAATTAAATCGAATATAGTACAGGATAATAATGTAAAAATATATCCAAACCCTGCGAAAAATTATATTACAGTAGAAGGAAATATATCAGAAAATATTCAAATTTTAGATGTTGCAGGAAAACTTGTATTAATTTCTCAAAAGACTAAAGCCTTTGATAAAATAAACATAACAATGTTAAAAAAAGGTATTTACTTTATTAAAATAGGAACACAAACTAAAAAGTTTATTAAAGAGTAGTTAGTTTTTCTCATAAATAGTAGTTAGTAGAAGGCAAGCCATTTTTGGTTTGCTTTTTTTGCATTTAGTGTCTGCAATAAGATTTTTTGTTTATGAAAGTCTTTAGCCGAAAATGGCAAAGACAATGGCATTAATTTTGGTTAAACCTAACAGGTTTCTAAAACCTGTTAGGTTTAATACTTTTATAAGTAAGACGAATCTAATTTATTACGATAATTTACCGTCATTTTAATATCTGCGTCTATTATTTCTGTTATTAAGTGTAGAAAGTCTTTAGCAGAAAAAGGCTTACACAATGGCAAAAATTTGCATCTTTTGCAAAGCCTATTACAAAATACGTCAATTTAACCTAACATATACAGAAACATAAAATATACTGATATAGAAACAATCCCTTGTGTCTGTGTATTTATTTTATAATCTGACTGTTACGCTACTTTGCTGTTTGTTGTTAATTTCGAAATCCGTAAAATATACAGTTGATATTAAATACCTATTGGTTATATATTGCGAATAAGATTATTTGTTAAATTAAAAATTCACAGTATGAAAACATTTTCTTTAAAATTAAAAATGACATTAATATTGTTTGCAATATTTGCATCAAGTATTATTAATGCACAAACTTTACCTGTAACCGAAGATTTTAATGCTTGGCACAATGCTAATGGTTGGAATATAACAGAAGGTTGGACAGTAGAAACACTTAACGATTGGAATTTCTCTACAGAAGACGAAAATTTTCCGACCGCTTCAAATGGGTATTTATTTTTATATCAATCATCTGACTTTGGTGCAGTTCATTCTGTAATATCTGACACTATTGATATTAGTACAGCAACAAATGGTGTTGAACTTTCTTGGTATCAAAGTTTAACAACAACAAGTTTAAATTTAGATATTAAAGTTGAGATAAGTACTGATTTAGGTGTAACATGGGAAACAGTTCATGCCATATCTGGTAATTTCTCTAATCAATTAGCTGTTGAAAATTTATCATCTTACACAAACGGAAAATCATCGTTAATAGTAAAATGGAGTACTCGTTATTTAAACGGTACCGGTACTGCAGCAAAATATAGTATTGATGATATCACTATAAGAAAAATTACAGCTATAGATTTAGGGGTTACAGCTATTAATTCACCAAATTCAAGCTGTTCGTTAGAAAACGAAACTGTTGAAATTGAAGTAAAAAACTGGGGTACAACACAAATTACGGCAGATATTCCTGTTGAATTTTCTACCGATGGAGGCAATACTTGGGTTAGCGAAAACCTTAGCGGAGGAATGTTTGCCGGAGCAACTCAAACTTATACATTTACAGCTACAGCAGATTTGTCAAACGTACAATCGTATAACTTTATGGCTCGTACAAATTATGCTGGTGATGAAGAGTCTTTAAACGATGCAAAAACAATTAATATTGTAAACGAACAAACTATAGCATCGTATCCATACAACGAAGATTATGAAACTAATGATGGTGGTTGGCATGCCGTAAGTGGTAATACTGTTTCATCGTGGGAATGGGGGGAGCCTAACTCAGATAATTTAGTTGGAGGCGCAAATAATTCAACTAATGCTTGGGCAACAAATTTAACAGGAAATCATATTGAAGGTGAGCAATCTTATGTTTACAGTCCTTGTTTCGATTTTTCGAGTTTGAATAGCCCAATTATTGAATTTGATTTATGGTATATAGCTACTAATTACGATAATACTAATGATGGTATGATTTTAGAATACTCAGTAGATTATGGGCAAAATTGGGTGCAAATAGGAAATGTAGGTACTGGCGAAAATTGGTACTCAACAGCTTACGGTTGGTTTGGTACAAGCGACTGGGTTCATGCAAAACACGAAATTGATGCGTTAGCAGGAGAAACTAATGTGAAATTCCGTTTTAATGTAAATACTCCTGCATATAATTGGACATCGCCTCACGAAGGTTATGCTTTTGATAATTTCAAAATTTATGACAAACCTGCTTATGATGTAGGTGCAATAGAATGGACACTACCTCAAAGCTCTTGTGAATTGACTAATGCCGAAATGGTCAGAATTAAAATTAAAAACTATGGTACTCAGTCTGTATCAGATGTGCCTGTAGAATATTCAATAGACGGAGGAAATACATTTGTGCAAGATGTTGTTGCGGGACCAATTGCTCCTGATGCTGAAGCTCAATTTATTTTTTATACATCAGGTACTTTAGCCGATTTTTCTACTCCGGGAGTATATAATTGTGTTTTACGTACAGCATTAGCTACAGATGAAAATACTCAAAACGATGCTATTAATTATACCGTAATAAGTAAACCAGTAATTTCGACAGAAATAACAGAAAATTTTGATAACGATTACGCAGGGTATTGGAATACTTATTTAGAAAGTGGAATTCATAACGATTGGCAACATGGTGTTCCAATGGGCGATACAATAAGTACAGCGGCAAGCGGTACAAAAGCTTGGGTTACAAACTTAACAGGAACAGTTGCTGTTAACCAAACATCTTATGTTGAGAGTCCTTGTTATGATTTATCTGCAATGTCGCATCCTGTTTTTGAATTTAAAATTGCATTACACACTTATGTTCAAGGTAAAATGTGGGTAGAATATACTATTGATGGTGGTGCAAATTGGAATGTAATTCCGGGTATTCCTTCATGGATGGATCAAACTACTTGGTATGCTGATAACTACCCAAACTTTGCAGGTGATTACACAAGTGGAGAGTGGCAAACAAAATACCGTTCGTTAGTTGATGTTGCTGATGTAATGAATAACCTATCAGATGTAAAATTTAGAGTTGCTTTTCAACAAGGTGTTCAGTTTCCTCAAGAAGGTGTTGGGTTTGATGATGTTAAAATATATAACAACCCTGCTTTATCAGTTATAGAAAACGAAACAGATAATAACATAAATATTTACCCTAACCCTGCTAATAATATTGTAAATATTAGTTTAAATACTGATGCTACAATTGAAATTGCAAATATTAATGGACAAACACTTTATTATTCAATAGATAAAAATAAAAATTTCTCTATTGATATTGCTAACTATAAATCAGGTGTTTATTTTGTAAAAATTAAAACTAATAATAGTATAAAAGTAGAAAAGTTAATAATTGAATAAGAGTATAAAAATGGTTTGTAAATCATTGTTTATATGTGAATTCAGGGTTCCAATTTTGGAATCCTGTTTTTTCATATAAAAAATTGGTAAATTTGTGAAAAATAACCTTATGTTTAGAATCTGCTTTTTATCAATACTATTTTTCTCTTTCTTAATTTCTTTTTCTTTAACAGATAACAAATCCTGATAATTTTAATCTTACTATTGCCGCCATAGCTGTACAAGTTGGGTTTAAATCTATTTCGGTATTTAACAAAGCTTTTAAAAAATATACAGGATTAACTCCTTCATATTTTTTAAAATCGATAAAAGAGGAGCAAAATAAAATATAATACGAATACCAATAATAATTAACAATCTGACTTTATTTCTTAATTATTGATTTTATAACTGTTTTATTGGCATATAATTTATTAAAAAATATTTTTACATCTGACAAAATAGCAATAAAATTAAATGGCACATAGATTGTAAAAACACAATCGTTAAAAATTAAAATAATTAAAAAACTAAAATAAAGGAGATAATAATTATGGGAAAAATAATTGGAATTGACTTAGGAACTACAAACTCTTGTGTATCGGTAATGGAAGGTAACGAGGCAGTTGTAATACCTAATAGCGAAGGAAAAAGAACAACACCTTCAATTGTTGGTTTTATCGATGGTGGAGAACGTAAAGTAGGAGACCCTGCAAAGCGTCAGGCTATTACAAACCCAACAAAAACAGTTTCTTCAATAAAGCGATTTATGGGAGAAAGCTACGATAAAGTTATTGATGAATTAAAAAGAATGCCTTACACAGTTGTAAAAGGCGATAATAATACACCACGCGTACAAATTGATGAGAGAAAATATACTCCTCAAGAAATTTCGGCAATAGTTCTTCAAAAAATGAAGAAAACTGCCGAAGATTATTTAGGACAAGAGGTTACTGAAGCAGTTATTACTGTTCCTGCTTACTTTAGTGATTCGCAACGTCAGGCAACAAAAGAAGCCGGTGAAATTGCAGGTTTAAAAGTTGAGCGTATTATTAACGAACCTACAGCAGCTGCTTTAGCTTATGGTTTAGATAAAAAATCGACAGACCAAAAAATTGCAGTTTTCGATTTAGGAGGAGGTACTTTCGATATTTCTATTCTTGAATTAGGAGACGGTGTATTTGAAGTGTTATCTACCGATGGCGATACTCACTTAGGTGGTGATGATTTTGACCAAGTAATTATTGATTGGTTAGCAGAAGAGTTTTTAAAGGACGAAAATATCGATCTTAGAAAAGACCCAATGGCTTTACAGCGTTTAAAAGAATCGGCTGAAAAAGCTAAAATTGAGCTTTCAAGTTCAAGTTCAACAGAAATTAACTTACCTTATATTATGCCGGTTGATGGTGTACCAAAACACTTAGTACGTACATTAACTAGAGCACAATTTGAGCAATTAGCTGATAAATATATTCAGGGAGTTGTTGAGCCTTGTAATAAAGCTCTTAAGAATGCAGGAATTAGTGCATCTGAAATTAACGAAGTAATTTTAGTAGGTGGTTCTACACGTATTCCGGTAATACAAGAAAAAGTTAAACAAATTTTTGGTAAAGAACCTTCTAAAGGTGTAAATCCTGATGAGGTTGTTGCAATTGGTGCAGCTATTCAAGGAGGTGTTTTAACCGGTGATGTTAAAGATGTATTGTTATTAGATGTTACTCCGCTTTCTTTAGGTATTGAAACAATGGGAAGTGTAATGACTAAATTAATTGAAGCTAACACAACAATTCCTACAAAAAAATCGGAGACATTTACAACTGCAGCTGACAATCAGCCATCTGTTGAGATTCACGTGCTACAAGGTGAAAGACCAATGGCTAAGGATAACAAAACTATTGGTAAATTTCACTTAGATAATATTCCACCTGCACCAAGAGGTGTTCCTCAAATTGAAGTAACATTTGATATTGATGCAAATGGTATATTAAATGTAAGTGCAAAAGATAAAGGTACAGGAAAAGAGCAAAGTATTAGAATTGAAGCTTCTTCCGGTTTATCTGATGATGAAATTGCAAGGATGAAGGCTGAAGCAGAAGCTAACGCTGAAGCTGATAAAAAAGAGCGTGAGAAAATTGATAAAATGAATCAAGCTGATGGTCTTATTTTTCAAACAGAAAAGCAATTGAAAGAGTTTGGAGATAAATTACCTGCTGACAAAAAAGAGCCTATTGAGAAAGCTTTAGCTGAACTTAAAGAGGTTCATAAAGCTGGTGATATTGACCAAATTGATGCTAAAATGAAAGCATTAAATGATATTTTCCAAGCAGCTTCGCAAGAAATGTATAATCAGCAAAATGCACAAGGTGGAGCAGAAGCTCAAGCAGAGCCAAATGCAGGTCAAGCTGATGCAGGAAAAGACCAAGAAGTTACAGATGTAGACTTTGAAGAGGTTGACGATAAAAAATAATTGTTAACTTTATGTATAAAAAAGCCAAACTCATTTGAGTTTGGCTTTTTTTATTGCAAAACTATTGTTTTATTTATTAGTTCTATCAAACTTTATTACAATCCTATATCATCGCCACCGCCATCATCTCTTCGTTGTTTACGTTTTTTAGGTTTACTATCTTTAAATGGTTTTCCAAATTTGTATGTAAATGATAAATATAAAGCTCTAGAATTTCCTTTGTATTGCATTTCTTGAGTAAAATTATAATCCGAAATATTAATATTAAAAGCTTGTGTATTAAAAATATCTGATAATCGTAAACTCACGCTTCCTCTATCTTTAAGAATAGTTTTCTTTATTGAAATATCAGCCCAATACATAGCGTCAATAGTACCCTGAGGTACGGTTATAGGGCTACGGTACATCCCTGAAAATTGCAAGTTGAACTTTTTAGGTAATTTGCCGTTTAGCATTAATTTGCCCGACATTCCAAGGGCATCGTTGCTTAAATCATTATCATCATCATTACCTTCAATAATAGTTCTAAACATATTTACACTTGCGTTTAAATTCATCGATTTTAAAAACTTTAAATTACCAATAAGCTCTAAACCATAGTTTGTGCCTGAATCTAAATTGGTGTATGTAATTATTCCGTTTCCGTTATCATCGATAGCTTTATAACGCTTTATAACACCATTTATTAGTTTGTAATATACCGATGTAATTAACGAAAGTTTATTAAATCGTTTTGAATATCCAAGCTCAAACGAATTTATATATTCAGGTTGTAAATACGGGTTTCCTACCTTAATATTTGCAGGGTCAGATACATTTGTATATGGATTTAACGAGCGTACCGAAGGACGATTTATTCTACGGCTATAACTTAACTGTAATTCTGATGAGTTTCCTAAAGTGTAGCCTAAATGTGCACTAGGAAAAAAGTTTTGGTAAGTGTTTTTGTAATTATCGTTATTGTAAGTAAGGTCGAAAGTTGTTTGTGCGTACTCGTATCGTAAACCCATTTGCCATGAAAAGTTTGCAATTTTATCGGAAAGTATTGCGTAAACTCCGTGTATTTGCTGCAAATAATTAAATGTATTTACCGAAGTTGAATCAAGCACATAATCATTAGAGCTAAAATTGAAATTGCTTAATGAATAGTCGTTGTAGAGGTCTAAAATTTCAGATTTAAATCCCGTTTCTAATTTTAAATCACCATTAAAAGGGTGAGTGTAATCAAGTTGTAAAATATAGTTTGTGTTTGTACTGTTGTTTTGGTCTGATTGTTTAAAAGTTGTATCATTTATAGGAGTAAAATCTCCGTTAAAATAATTATCACTGTATTCGCCGGTTCCTTTGCCGAACGAATTTGCATAAGTTAAACTTGTTGATAGTTCTTGGCCGGGTTTATTAAAACGAGAAGTAAATAATAGGTTATTATCGAAACTACTTCTATTGTAGGGTTGATAAGTATTCCGTAGAGTTATATCTTGCAATGTTTTATCTTCGCTTAGGTAATTAAATTGGGCACCTTCAGTTTTATCTCTGTTGCTTATATTAAAATTTCCGGTGTACGAAATTGTTGATTTATCAGTAATATAAAAATCAACTCCGGCATTTATCATGTGTGAATTTCCAATACGGTCGCCAGCCTTATATTCTTGAAGATAATTTGAAGTGTCGGATAAAATATTCTGTCTTAAAGCATTTTTTGTATATTCTCTTTTATTATGACGAAAACTGTATGTTCCAAAAAGATTAAATTTTCCTGTTCTGTGATTTAAATTTAACGAACCGTTGTATTTCTCATTTGTTCCTGCAGCCAAAAGAATAGAGCCGTTTGTTCCTTTTCGTTTGTCTTTTTTTAGCCTTATATTAATAATACCAGCCATTCCATCAGGGTCGTATTTTGCCGATGGGTTTGTTATTACTTCTATTTCTTCAACCGAATTGGCAGGAAATTGTTCTAAAATAGTAGCTAAATCTGTTCCCATAATGCTTGATGGTCGTCCGTCAATTAGAACTTTTACATTTGTGTTGCCTCTTAAACTAACATTACCATCTTGGTCAATTTCTACCGATGGTATATTCTGCATTGTTTCTAGTAGCGATGCACTTTCGCTGGTAATATCTTTATCTACATTAAAAACCTTTTTATCTAATTTGTTTACATAAACTTCTTTTTCAGCAACAATATCAACCCCTTCAAGTGTTTCTGCATTGCTCTGTAATTCTATTTTGCCAAGATTAATTATTGGTGATTTTGGAGTAATTTTCACATTATCTTTCACAAAATCGTTAAATCCAATAAAGCTTATAACAATTTTGTAGATACCGGGTTTTATCTTTTTTATTTCAAAATAACCATGCTTGTTTGTAATACCTCCATTAACGGTTTTATTAGTTTTTTTCGATATTATTGATATTGTAGCAAACTCAATAGCTTCATTTGTTGTGTTATCAATAATTTTTCCCGAGATATTGCCAATTGCGGGGCGTTGTTTACCGTTAGAATTTCCTTTTTGGTGTTGTTGCGAATAAGTTAAAATACTAACCAATAAAAATGCTAAAATTGTAAAATGTCTCATTAAATATTAAATTTAGACATTAGACGAGTGAACTTGTTAAAAGTTTAATTGGAATAATTATTTTCTTTTTCGTAATTTAAAAAATAGCCAAATTATAGCCGCCAGAAAATGGGCGGCTACAATTGTTACTATTATATAAAGAGTTGTTTTGTAATGCATAACTTATTCTTCTAAATACATTGGTGGAGGCGGCTCTTCTTCCTTTTTAGGGCAATTAATTACGCCAATATTATGTTTGCCATCAATAAAAATTTCAAGGTTTTCCTCAAATTCAATTATTCTAATATATTCATCTTCATAATATGCTTCTCGTTCATTAAGAAAGTCGAAATTAATATGTCCGTCATCTAAATAATTGTTAATTGTAAAATAACCAACTCTAAATGAAGTTAAATTTTGAAAAAAGTGTGTACCTTGACTTGGGTCAACTCTAAAGTTTTCTAAACCTGATTCAATAATTAATCCGGCATTAGAAATTTGTGACCATTTTACAGGTATGCCTAACCATGGGTCGCTAGAACCCCAACGTCCGGGTCCAATAAGTGTGTAATTCAGTTTCTTTTTTATAAATTCAGTGTTAATTTTATCAATTAAGTTAACTAACTCTGTACTTTTAGATGCGTTAAATTTATCAGGTTTAATATATACTATATGTTTAATATTTTCAATTTTACCATTACCTAATGCTTTTTTAGAATATAAAATAGATTTATTTAAATCTATATCAGTGAGATTAATTCTTTCGTAATCAATGGTGGCAACAATAGGTCTAATTTGTAAAACATTAAAAATATTTGGTGAGCCATCGCTACTTAAATTGCAGGCAAATTCAATTTCAACAGGGTTATTCATTTCCTTTTGAGATATTTTTAATAAATCATCTATCATCTGAGGAAGAGGAAAAGTTTTTCCACTAAGTAAATTATTAAAAGTGATAATTTTTTTCCCTTTATGTATTGTGCTATGTTTAATTACGTTGTCGTTGTAATCGAAAATAGATGAAACATTTTTCAATATTGTTTTGTCCGAAATTGTTCTAAAATTAATTTTTGTTAAATTAACCCCTTCATCAACCGAAGGTTTATAATCACTTTTACAAGTAAGTGCATAAAATTCTTTTTGTGAGTTACGTAATGTTTCGGTTGCTGATGAAAACTGAATTATTTTTTTAGGGTGTTTAGGCGAAAATCGTAAAGAAGTTCCTCCATCAACAATAGTTTTACCTAATCCCATTGCAATATTTACAACTCCATCTTCAAATTTTTCCGGTTCAATAGGGTAAAAATTAACAGAGCGTGCTACTCCTGAAAGCGTTGGAAAGTAAACTCGGTCATGTCTTTCGCCGCATACTTCTTGAATAATAATGCCCATTTTCTCTTCATCAATTGAGTTTGATGTAGTTTTCATATATGCCTTACTATTTTTAAAATACACCGATGCGTACACACTTTTAATAGCATTTTGTACAAGCTTTAAAAATATACTACAATCGGATAAATGAGGTACCATATATGTAGAATAAACGCCTGCAAATGGCTGGTAGTGCGAATCTTCAAGCATGCTTGAGCTTCTTATAGCAAGAGGTTTGTTTGTCATTTGAATAAAGGCCTCAATGTCTTGCGATAATTTATCAGGAAGTTTTGAATTTATAAAATATTCTAGCAATTCTTCGTCAGTATATTTGTTATTAAAAGCTATATTATACAAATTGTTTGTTTCCATATATTCGTCAAAAATATCGGTACTAACAACAATTGTACGAGGGATAGAAAAAATTGTGTTTTCATATCTATCTACCAAGCTGTGTTTTTTAATAATATTGTCTATAAACGCTAATCCACGTGCTTTACCTCCAATAGAGCCATTTCCAATTCTTGAAAACACGAAGTATTCATCAAAATTTTCTTTATTAAATTTGGCGATAATTCCTTTTCCTTTTGATACTCTGTATGCTTTTATTACACTAATAATAAAATCTCTTAATTCTTGAGTATTGTTAAAATCTTCTCGTGATATAGGTTTTAAAATTTTAGCAATAGAAAATAATGCACGAGCATTTAACCAACGGGAAAAACTATTTCGTTGTGCATAATATTCAATTACATTATAAGGTACTTTTGCAAGGCAATGTTGAAATTCTCTCAGATTTTTTGCTTGGCATATTTCTGCTTCTGTAATAGGGCTTTTAAATGTAAACGAACCAAAAGCCAAGGATTTTACAAGGTACTTTTTTAATTCGTAATTTAAATTAGATGTATTTTTATAAATAAAATCAGCACCTATTTTTTTTGCTTTTATTGAGTTGTTAAAATCTGATGATTGTAATAAAAAAGGAATTGTTTTATCTGTTAATTTTACATAATTGTATAGTTCAAAACCTGCGTTAGGGTCTTTTACATTATTTTTAGGGTATGAAATATCAGAAATAACACCAAGCATATTATCTTTATATTCATCGTAAAGTTTTACAGCATCTTCGTAATTTGTTGCTAATAAAATTTTTGGTCGTCCACGCATTTTTATCATTTGTTGATGTGCATTGGCTCCTTCTGTCATAAATTTTTCTGATTGCGAGAAAATTATTTTGTAAATGTTTGGAAGATAAGCCGAATAAAACCGTATTGAGTCTTCAACTAAAAGAATTGATTGAACACCAACATCGTTAACATCGTGATGTGCATTCATTTTATCTTCAATTAATTTAATAATTGCAAGTAATATTTCGGTATTTCCTAACCAAGAAAAAACATAATCGATAGCACTTAAATCTTCTTTTTCTAGTTGTAATGAAACTTCTTTTGAAAAATGTGTAAGTACTACAATTGGTATATGTTTGTATTTTGCTTTTATTCGTTTAGCTAGAGTAAATGCACTACCTTTACCAATATTAAGCATAGTAATTATAAGTTCAAACTGTTCTTCTTCAAGTAGTTTAAACGCTTCTGTTATATTGGTTGCTTGTATTATGTATGGAGGGTGGCGAAGGTTTAACGAAACGTATTCGTTAAATATTTGTTCGTCAATTCGCCCATCTTCTTCAAGCATAAACGCATCGTAATTAGAACATATTAATAATACTTTATTAATTCGTTTTTGCATTAATAATTCAAATGATGTATTTACTGCAAAATGCTCTTTAATTTTTTTTATGTCAGGTACATTCATCGCATCTTATTTATAATTGTTAAAAATAAGTATAAAAAAAAAGAACACCAAGATATCTTGATGTTCTTTTTGAAAATATATTTTGAATTATTTATTAAACAATTCCTTGAGCAATCATTGCGTCAGCTACTTTAATGAAGCCTGCAATGTTTGAACCTTTTACATAGTTAATATACCCATCTTCTTCGGTACCATATTTAACACCAGCATCATGAATATCTTTCATGATTACTTTAAGTTTTGTATCAACTTCTTCTTCCGACCAGCTTAAACGTAACGAGTTTTGAGACATTTCTAAACCAGAAACAGCAACACCACCAGCATTTACAGCTTTACCAGGACCGAATAAAATCTTTTTCTCGTGGAATAAAGAAATAGCCTCAGGAGTACAACCCATGTTAGATATTTCAGCTACATACTGAACGCCATTATCTGCTAATTGCTTAGCGTCTTCACCATTTAATTCGTTTTGTATAGCACAAGGGAAAGCCATATCAACTTTTACTTCCCAAGGTCTCTTACCTGCAAAGAATTTAACTCCATCAAATTCATCAGCCATAGGAGCAACAACATCATTATTACTTGCTCTAAGCTCTAATAAGTAATCAATCATATCATCAGTTATACCGTTTTCAATTAAACAGTATCCATCAGGACCAGAAACTGTAAGAACTTTTGCACCAAACTCTTTTAATTTAAGAGCAGCACCCCAAGTTACGTTTCCAAAACCAGATAAAGAAGCAGTTTTACCGTTAAACGATTCGCCTTTAACTTCTAACATTGCTTTTGTATAGTAGATACCACCAAAACCAGTAGCCTCAGGACGAATTAATGAACCACCAAACGACATTCCTTTACCTGTTAAAACACCGGTAAATTCGTTTCTTAATTTTTTGTACATTCCGTAAAGGTATCCAATTTCGCGACCACCAACTCCAATATCGCCGGCAGGTACATCGGTATTAGGACCAATATGACGGAATAATTCTGACATAAATGATTGACAGAATCTCATAACTTCAGCGTCTGATTTTCCTTTAGGGTCAAAATCAGATCCACCTTTACCACCACCCATAGGTAATGTAGTTAAGCTATTTTTAAATGTTTGCTCGAAACCTAAGAATTTTAATATACTTAAGTTTACACTTGGGTGAAAACGTAATCCCCCTTTGTAAGGTCCAATTGCACTGTTAAACTCAACACGATAGCCTCTGTTTACTTGAACACTTCCATTATCATCAGTCCAAGGAACTCTAAACATAAGAACTCTTTCCGGCTCAACAATACGCTCAATTAATGCGTTTTCATTGTAAATAGGGTTTTCATTTACAAAATCTTCAATAGTCTCAAGAACTTCTTTTGCTGCTTGAAGGAACTCAACTTGACCAGGATTCTTAGCTTCTAAGTCGGTCATTATTTTATTTAAATCCATAATATATGTTTTATTACGTTTTGTATTTTATTAAAACTGATGCGAAATTAAATTAAATATTTATATGTAAAAAAGATTTTTGTCATTATTTTTTGTATGATAAATATCAGTAATTTATAGAGTTGAAAGTGCGTTTTTAATTTGTTGATATTTAAGCTGTTGCGATGTTTTGCTTTGGTGCGTTTATCAACTTGTTAGAAACAGTTGTTTAATAACATATTATAACTCGTTTTTTTTATTGAAATCGCCACGCAAAATTCTAAATTGTTTTCTTGATTCTGATGTGTAATAACTGCCTTTACATTCTGTTAAAATTATTTTGTAAAGTTCCATTGCTTTTTCGTGGTTATTTAGTTTGTAATTTTCAATTTCTGCCCAAAAATATAATGCATTATCGTTTAATGTGCTTGCAGAGTATTTTTCGGTAATTTCTTTTAATTTTTCTATTGCGGTATTGTAATCTTGTTTGTGGTAGTTTATTTCTGCAAGTTTATAAAGTGCGTTAGGTATTAATGTACTTTTAGGAAATGTTTTAGCAATACTGTCTAATGTTAAAATTGCCAGGCTGTCTTTTTTTGCATATATCAAAAAGTCGGCACGAGAGTACATTTTAAGTTGCTCGCCGGTTGAATCGGCTTCAATATTATCGCTAATAAGTGCTGATAGCTCAAAGGCATCGTTTGCTATTAGTTTTGATGTACTTGCTTTTAATACATCTAATTGTGCTTGAGCCCAAACAAATTCGCCTGTGTAGTATGCTAATTTTGCTTTTTTGAATCTGGCTTTGTTTCCTATAGGATTATCACGATTTTCTTGTTCTACCTGTGCATATATTAATGTTGAGTTCCACGATTCTCCTTTTAGTAAATATATATCGCCCAAAATTAATTTTGCTTCGTCTTTATTCTTTTTTGATATGTTTTTTATGCTTATTGCTTCGTTTATATATGCAATTGCAGTGTCAAAATAATTTAGATTATATGCTTCAACTTTTGCTAAATTTACTATTGTATTAAATGTTGATTTGTTTTTACCAAGTTCGTTTATAATATCGATAAATAATGCTTTTAATTTTGTAATTTCTGTAATGCTAGGAGAGGAGTCGTTAATTTTTAGATATAAAACCTCAGCGAGTTTTGGTTTTGCAACCGAATAATATATGCTTTGCTTTCGCAGATTTATTATATAATCGTAACAGTTAACAGCAACTTTATAATCTTTGTTTGAAGTAGCAAGTTGTGCAAGTTTTAGTAAGCGTTCACCTTCTTCTTTATTTCGTTTGTCAATGGCACGAGTTTGAATAAATGCACTTTCAAAATCTTTACGCTGAATATATAACCAAATAAGCAGTTCCTGAAAAATATCGTTGTTAGGATTTTCTTGTATTTTTTTGATGAGGTTTTTTCGTAGAATTTCGTTTAATTCGTCATCTTTTGAATTGTAAACTAATGATTGTAAACGATTTTGCACGCTATTTAAATATGCAGGGCTTTTTTCTAATAAACTTAAGTATTCGTTTATCATTTTATTATAATTACGCTGATATAGATAAATATTTGCTAATTCGTAATTGTAGGTGTATTCTCCACTTAAAAGCTTTTTACCTTTTAAATAGGTTTTTTCTGCCCAAGAATATAAGCGTTTAGAAATAAATGCATTTGCAAGGGTTGAAATACTATTTCTATTTTTTGTTAATTTTTTTATTGAAGATTCAAATTGTTTAGTGGCATCGTCTTCTTTGCCTTGCGATTTGTATAAATACCCTAACTCAACATAATAACCAAGGTTTGTTTTGTCCCTTTTTATACGTTTTTTAATTATTTTTTCAGCTTCAGTATATTCTTTTAATTCTGTTAAGCATCTTATATAATAAGAGAAATAATATTGCGAATTTGTTTGTGAATATAAATCTTTAAAAAGAACAGATGCTTTTTCATAGTTTTGTTCTCTAAAATATTGAAGTGCGAGTTTACTATTATTTTGAGCTATTGCCGATAAAATCGAAATAATAAAAACTAATATCAGTATTGCTCTTTTCATAAATTTATTTTGCTACTGTTGTTTTTGCACTATCAATCATTTCTAAAATTACAGGTCGGTAACTATTAAAATTTGTAAGTGTCTTTTTTGATAAGTATAACTGTTTGTCATTCTGCTTTTTTAATAGTGAAATTGCATTTGTTTCGGTTTGTATATATTCGTTAAATTGCTCTTTTGTGATAGCGTTTTTATTTACATCGCTTTGTAAATCGGTAATTTGCTTTTTAGAATAACGCAAGTCTTTAGTTATTTCAATTTTGTAAAAACTTTTAAAATCTCGACGTAAGTCTGAATAAAGACTAAAATATTCTTTATGTTTTTTATTTGTTGGCAATTTTATTACATACTTTACTATGCTGTCTAAATCTGCTTTTAGGGTGTCGTAGGCCAATTTTACATCAATAAATTTAATTTCTTCTTGATTTTTTGATATTGTATCTAAAATATTTTCTAAACTATCAAGTGTTTTAATATTTTCTATTGTTTTTACTCTGTTGCACGATGTTGCATATAAAATTACAACTGCAAAAAGTATGTATAATCGGTTTTTCATTATTTAATATTGTTATATTTAATCTGTTAGGGTTTGGCTTTGGCTTTGGACGTATAAAAGTAGTATTCCAAAACGATACCTCGTCCGCTTGCGGCTATGATATTCATTTAATAATATCAAATCCGCAATATCGTCTAATTGCTTCAGGTATAATAATACCATCATCTGTTTGATTATTTTCTAATAAAGCTGCCATAATACGGGGTAATGCCAATGCACTACCGTTTAAAGTGTGAGCAAGTTGAGTTTTTTTCTCGCCTTTTTCTTTAAATCTTAATTTTAATCGATTTGCTTGATACGATTCGAAATTTGATATAGAGCTAACTTCAAGCCATTTGTCTTGAGCCATAGAAAATACTTCAAAATCGAAAGTTAATGCAGATGTAAAACTAACATCGCCACCGCATAAGCGTAGTTTACGGTATGGCAATTCTAATTTTATTAGAAGACTCTCAACGTGTTTAACCATTGTTTCAAGGGTTTGGTATGATTTGTCGGGGTGCTCTATTGTAACAATTTCAACTTTGTCAAATTGGTGTAAACGATTTAATCCGCGAACATCTTTACCATACGAACCTGCTTCACGTCTAAAACAAGGAGTGTATGCTGTAGTTTTAATAGGGAAATCTTCGGCATTTACAATTACGTCTCTAAATATATTAGTTACAGGAACTTCGGCAGTTGGTATTAAGTATAAATTATCTTCACCTACGTGGTACATTTGCCCTTCTTTATCAGGTAATTGCCCTGTACCAAAACCTGATGCCTCGTTTACAACTATTGGTGGTTGAACTTCTTTATATCCGGCATTGTCAGCTTCATCTAAAAAGAAATTTATTAATGCTCGTTGTAGTTTTGCACCTTTTCCTTTGTAAACAGGAAAACCAGCACCTGCAATTTTTACACCTAATTCAAAATCTATTAAATCATATTTTTTAGCAAGTTCCCAATGTGGTAACCTGCTTGAGTCTGCATCTATCTGATTTGTTGATGTGAATTCTATTTGATTATCATCTTCACTTTTTCCCGCAGGAACTGAATCGTGTGGTGTGTTAGGTATTTGAGTTAAAATTGTATTAATCTCAGTTTCAATTTGGCTTAATTGTTCATCGTATTTTTTTATTTCCTCTTTAAGAGTACCGGTTTTTTCTTTTGCTTGGTTTGCTTCAGCTTGTTTCCCTTCTCTAAATAATAGCCCTATTTGTTTTGACAGACTATTCATTTCTGCTTTTTTAAGCTCAACTTCTTTAATGTTTTCTTTTCTATTATTATCTAATTCAATTAGCCTGTTTATAAGCTCTGAAGCATCAAAGTTTTTAATGTTTAGTTTTTTAATAACTAAATCCTTATTTTCTCTTATATAATTAAGTGTAAGCATACTTTAAAGTTTTTTGCAAATGTAGGGGTTATCAATTAAATAATGAAGTTGTTTTGTAATAAAAAAACTTCTAAAATTTACATGTTAAAGTAATTTTTAGATGTTTTATTTTGTTTGGATTTAATTCCCCGTCCCTTGGGACGTATAAAAGAATAGTATTCCAAAACGATACCTCGTCCGCTTGCGGCGAGGAGATTCATTTAGTTATTCGGAAAAGTTTAACTTCTTGAAAAATATTGAAAATATGCCTAAATATTGTAAATTAGTAGCTTAACCCGCATTATTCATGTGGTTTAGTAAAAAATGAAGTTAATTTATTTAAAACCAGATAAATAACGCAAAATGCTAATCACCCAAATTGGGGGGGTAGTTTTCTTTGATATACATTTTTCTTTTCCTTATACTTCGTTGCAAACCATTTGCAGTATTCATATACAGCAGCATGGTTCGACGCCTTGTCTAAGAAAAAGAAAAACGTATG
>CAMZKE010000076.1 GCA_947311115.1 uncultured Bacteroidales bacterium
AGAAAATAAATTTATATTTGTCATCAGAGAGTTTGTTTTTTGTTCACCTCAAAGATAATTTGAGTTTAAAACTTCTCTCTGTTTTTTTAAATTTATTTTTTTTATTTAGGACGCTATTGATATTTGATAAAAGAAATGACAAATAATATTTAATAACTAATAAATAATATTTAACTTGCGAAGCTATTTTTTTAAATAAATTTTCACAATGAATTTATTAGATTTTGAAGAACCAATAGGTGTTTTACTTGAGCAATTGCAAAAAGTAGAGCAGGTTGAAAAAGAAAGTAATGTTGATATGAGCAAGGCGAAAGAAGACTTGCAAGTTCAGATTGACAATAAAAGAAAAGAAATTGCAGAGGGATTAACACCTTGGCAACGTGTTCAATTGTCTCGACATCCAGACAGACCATACACATTAAGTTATATTGAAGCAATTACTAAAGGTAGTTTTATTGAATTACACGGCGATAGAGGTGTAAAAGATGATAAGGCTATGATTGGTGGTTTTGGAAATGTTGATGGAAAAACAGTAATGTTTATTGGCCAGCAAAAGGGAGTAAATACAAAAATGCGTCAGTTTCGTAATTTTGGTATGGCAAATCCTGAAGGTTACAGAAAAGCACTTCGTTTAATGCGATTAGCTGAAAAATTTAACAAACCAATTGTTACTTTAATTGATACTCCGGGTGCGTTTCCAGGTTTAGAAGCAGAAGAACGTGGACAAGGCGAAGCTATTGCTCGTAATTTGTTTGAGATGTTTAGAATAAAGGTGCCTATTATTTGTATTGTTATTGGTGAAGGAGCATCGGGTGGAGCATTAGGTATTGGTATTGGAGATAATATTGCTATGCTCGAAAACTCATGGTATTCAGTAATTTCTCCGGAAAACTGCTCTACAATTTTATGGCGTAGCTGGGAGTATAAACAAACTGCTGCCGAAGCACTTAAGCTAACATCTTCTGATATGAAAAAGAACGGTTTAATTGATACTATTATTAAAGAACCTTTAGGTGGAGCTCATGTATGTCCTAAAAAAACTTTTACATCAGTAAAAACTCACATAAAAAAACAGATTAAACTTTTATCTAATATTGAAACAGACGAATTACTTAATAACAGAATTGCTAAATTTGAGAAAATTGGCGTTTTTAATGAATAGATAAATAATATACAAAAAAAGATGCGAGTTAATATTTAGCTCGCATCTTTTTTTTGTAACTATTTTATAGTATATTCGTCTCAAAATCATAACAAATAAAATTTATAAAAATGAAGAGTTTTTTCAAGTACACTTTTGCCAGTATAATAGGCTTTTTAGTAGCGTCATTATTAGTAATATTTATATTTTTCGGAATTGTTGGAAGTATAGTTTCATCATCGCAAGATAAAACTAGCATAGTAAAAGATAATTCAATTCTTAAAATTTCGTTAAGCGATGGAGTTGTAGATAGAGTTTCTGAAAACCCTATGGATAATTTCGATATTAAAGCGATGAAATCAGACAATAAAGTAGGTTTAAACGATATATTAAAAGAGTTAAATAAAGCAGCTAACGATGACAAGATAAAAGGCATTTATCTTGATTTAAACGGCTTGCCAGCAGGAATGGCAACAACCGAAGAAATAAGAAATGCTCTTTTAGAATTTAAAGATTCAAGCGATAAGTTTATTATTGCTTACAGCGATTACTATACTCAAAAATCGTATTATTTAGCATCGGTTGCCGATAAAATTTATGTTAACCCACAAGGCTTAGTTGAATGGAAAGGTATTGGAGGCGAAGTAATGTTTTATACCGAAGCTTTAAAGAAAATAGGTATTGAGCCGGTAATTATTCGTCATGGTAAATTTAAAAGTGCTGTTGAGCCATTTATGTTAAATAAAATGAGTGATGCAAACCGTGAGCAAACTATCACATATATTGGTTCAATTTGGAATAATGTTATGGATGGTATTAGCAAAAAAAGAGGTGTACCTGTTGAAGATTTGAATATGTATGCAGATTCAATGAAAATTCAGAATGCAAACGATGCCTTAAAATATAAACTTGTTGATGGCTTAAAATATAAAGATGAAATTTTAGACGAATTAAAAACATTATCGGGAACAAAAAAAGACGACGATTTAGAATTTATTACACTTAATACGTATAAAAACTCACCAAAACTAAATGTAGATAAAGTAAGAGCAAAAGAAAAAATTGCAATTATTTATGCAACAGGCGAAATAAAAATGGGCGATGGCTCAATAAAAGAAATAGGTTCTGATGGTTTATCAGAAGCAATTAGAAAAGCACGTTTAGACAGCACAATTAAAGCAGTTGTTTTACGTGTCAACTCTCCCGGAGGAAGTGCATTAGCATCAGAAGTTATTTGGAGAGAGGTTGTTTTAACAAAAAAAGTTAAGCCGGTTATAGTATCAATGGGCGATGTAGCTGCATCAGGTGGTTATTATATTTCTTGTCCTGCCGATAGGGTTTTTGCAAGTCGTAATACAATTACCGGTTCAATAGGCGTGTTTGGTTTAATGTTTAATGGCGAAGAACTAATGAATAAAATTGGTATTAGTGTTGATGGTGTTCAAACAAATGCTCACTCAAATATTGGTTCGCAATATAAGAAAATGACACAAGAAGAAAAAGATGTAATACAAAAAGGTGTTGAAGATATTTACGGAGTATTTATTGGTCATGTATCAGAAGGCAGGGGTACAACACCTGCATTAATTGATAGTATTGGACAAGGTAGAGTTTGGAGTGGAGTAAATGCTATTGAAATAGGACTTATTGATGAATTTGGTGGGTTGAAAGATGCAGTTAAATATGCTGCTAAAAAAGCTAACTTAGATAAATACAGAATAACAGAATTACCTAAACAAAAAGATTTTATGGAGGCTTTACTTAAAGATTTTACTGGTGAAATAGAAACTAAAGTTCTTGAAAAAAATCTTGGCTTAACTTATAAGTATTATTATAGATTAAATGAGATTTTAAAATCTAATGGAGTAACTCAGGCACGTATGCCTTATGATATTGAAATTCATTAGAACTCTATATAATAACACAAAAAAAGCAGTGATACTTTAAAGTATTACTGCTTTTTTATTAAGCTAGCATATTAAATATCCGTTATACGTTTTGTTACTAAAAATCGATACCATTATTAAAAATATTAGTTTTTATACCTCCATAATAATAAAAATCTGAAGTATTATATACGTTTCTATATATAATACCAAGTTCAAAACGAAGATTCCATTTTGGCATTACAATATACGAAGTTGAAACATCTAATTGTATTAAACTTACTAAATTACCCTGAAACATGGCGTTTCCATATTCGTTAACATTGTCATTATAGCTTCGGTATATATTACCTCCGTAATTAGTACTGTCTATTGATAAATTATAATCTTCGCCATGTCTCGAATAAATTAGTTTTGTTTTAAACAACAATTTTTTATACGGATATTTAATAAGTGTTACAAATTCATCGAAATTTGAACCAAGAGGGTGAGCCAATGCTTGATAATAATTGCCCCAATTTTCTAAACTACTCCAATGTGAATATGTGAATGGTCGTACTCTATTATATTCTGTTAGCCAAAACAAATGCTTTATATTTAGCAAATTGTAAGTTTTAAACCCTATTTGATAACCGTATTTATTCCCCCACCAACCACTCTTTGCTTTCAATTCTGCGAGTTTAAATTCATCTAATAATACTTGACCATAAATAAAATTTAATTTACCAATCTTAAATTTATAACCACCTCCCATTATTACATTATCAGGTGAACCGAGCGAAAACTCAACGGGACGGAAAAATATTATTGGATTTAAATAGTTTACATCAAAACCTCTGTAACCACTTGTGTCTTTACCATGCCAAATAACAGTTTCAAACAAATTAAAATTAACATATTTACCAATATTCCAACTCAAATGATGAGTTGTACTATATTTATCATGCAGATTAAAAGTATTATCGTTACAATCTATATCTTCAAAATAATTATAAATAATTGTATATTTTATTTTCCAAATTTTAACACTTCCTTTTAAAAACCAATTTGAGTTTGAATTATCAGATAACAAAAGTGAACGGTAACCATCGCCAAAAAAGTTTTTATATTTTCCTAATTGAAAATTGAAATAATTATTTGGTGAATAAGATAAATATCCTGAAAAATCAGCAAAACTATATGTTTGACCTTTATTAATATATTTTCCATAATGAGGAATACTAACTTGAGTAACTTTTTCGTTGTAAAAACTGGGTAAAATACTCCAATTGTAACTTGGGTTTATTTCAAAGCCAAACTTTTTACCGATATTAGATTTTATACTAAAACCAACTCCTGTAAAAAATGAATTTCTACCAATTATTCCGTTAATTATTGGCGAAACAAGTCCATTTGTAAAAATACTTGTGCTTGAATCGTTTTTATAATTAGAAATTCCAATATTCGATTGCAAATACGGTTTTACCGAAGTGTGATAATTTGAGTCGCTGTTGTAAATCTCATATTCATACGAAAACTGTATATCATTATTTAAAGGAATATTTAAACTTTGCGACAAAATATTACCTATTAAAACAGTAGTGAAAAATATTAAAATTATATGCTTTCCCATATTCGACTACAAATATATACAATAATAAATAATAGATTACACAATGCTTATTCATTTAACTCGCATTATTCATGCGATTTAGCAAAAACAAAGTTAATTCACTTAACGCCAGACAAATAACACAAAATGCAAATTCCTCAAATTTGGGTGATTAGTTTTTTTATATACATTTTTCTCTTACTTA
This sequence comes from uncultured Bacteroidales bacterium, assembly GCA_947311115.1. Taxonomy (GTDB): domain Bacteria; phylum Bacteroidota; class Bacteroidia; order Bacteroidales; family JAFGXI01; genus DYMG01. The sequence goes on from CAMZKE010000076.1 coordinate 4,824, forward strand.
TACTTCGTTGCAAACCATTTGCAGTATCCATATACAGAAGCATGGTTCGACACCTTGTCTAAGAAAAAGAAAAACGTATGAATAATGCAGGTTAAGGGGCATTCTATAAATTAATTTTTATCAAGAAACAAAAAATAATAAATAATGTGTGACTAATATTTTTTATATAATAATTAGAAATCACGTCAATTATTTATTCTAATTAATCAATCAGTACGATAAATTTAATAATTATTGATAAAACGAATATAATTTTTTTACATTCGTGCAAAATTTAAAAATATATTAAAAATGAAAAAAATTACCCTACTCTTTATTGCCATACTCAGTTCGTTTGGCATTTTTGCACAAATAGGAAGCACATGTGCTACTCCTTTTGTAATTAACAATTTACCGTTTAATGTTTCGGCTAGCACTGATTCTACCGGAAATAACTACGATGCTCCTTGTGGTTCGTATTTTACCGAAAACGATTTTGTTTTTGAATACACACCAACAACTAACCAATATGTTGATGTTACTCTTAGTAATACCGATAATATGGTTGGGCTTTTTGTAATTGATGGGTGCCCTGATGTTGGAACATGTGTGGCAAATAACGATGCATTATTAGGAAACCCTTTGGTTTCACTTGTAAGTTTAACAGCGGGAACTACTTATTATATTATGGTTTCGTCTGATAATCTTTTAGGTCTTGGCTCTGCAACAACACCATTTACTATTGATATTGACACTGTACCTGCAATCGATATGGCTTTAACTGAAGTTACAGGGTTGGCAAGTGGCTGTAGTTTATCTCAAGATACACTTGTTGTAACAGTTAAAAATGATGGGGCTCAAACAGTTAACAATTACGATATTTCATATACGGTAAACGGTGGTACTGCAATAACCGAAACTATAACAGCTACACTGGCAAATGGTGAATCAAGAACCGATACGTTAACAACATATATCGACCTTTCAAATGTTGACCATTATAATGTTAATGTAAATGTCGATATAGCTAACGATGGCGATTTATCAAACAATAGTTTAACTACTACCGCTATTTGTACACCTCAATTAAATACATTTCCTTATTCGCAAAATTACGATGGAGGAACCGATATGTGGTGGTTTACTGAAGGCACTGGTTCTACATGGGAAATGGGAACTCCTGCAGCTACAATCATTAATTCGGCAAGTTCTGCTCCAAACTCATGGGCTACTAATTTAACTGGTAACTCAAGCAAAACCGAAGTGTCTTATTTAGTTTCTCCTTGTTTTGATTTTTCAACTTTAACTAACCCTAAAATTTCTTTTGATATGTGGGCAGAAATGGCAGGCGGAATCGCAAGTATTGCAATGGAGTATTCTACTGATAATGGTGGTAATTGGCAGGCTGTACCTGAAGGAATAGCAGTAAATTGGGATAAATTGGCAATGGGAGCTTCAACAGGAGCTTGGGTAAGCTTATCAAATGTTGTTGCTGATTTTGCCGGCGAGCAAAATATAAAATTTCGTTTTACTTATGCAGGAGCATTAGTTTCAGATGCAGAAGGTGTTGCTATAGATAATTTTAATATTGAAGAATGTGTAAGCACAAATCCTCCAGTAGCCGATTTTTCTTTTGTTGAAAATGGTACGGTCGTTGATTTTACTAACGCATCAACAAATGCTACATCGTATTTATGGAATTTTGGTGATTTATTTAACAGTACATCTACAGATGAAAATCCATCGTTCGATTATTCTATTGATGGAACATATATTGTAACACTAACAGTATATAGCGAGTGCGAATCAGCCACTTATACCGATACAGTTGTAATTAATACTACAGGAATAAATTCAATAAGTAATTCAAATATTAGCATTTTCCCTAACCCTGCAAATGATTTTGTAAATATCACAACAAAAAATAATGGAAATTTACAATTAATTGATATTAACGGAAAAGTTCTAATTAACACTAAAGTAAATAATAATATTAAAATTGATATTTCAGACCTAAACAAAGGAATATATTTAATTAAATATACTTCTGAGTCTAATATAATTAATCAAAAACTAATAATCAGATAATCCCCTACACATACGGATTATTATAAACTCGATAATTAAAATTATCGAGTTTTTTTTTGATGGGTGATTCCATTTGCTTTGATGCATAATAGATGAAAAAATCAAGACCGAACTATGCTGTACGGTTTTTCATATTTGGGTTAAAAACACATTATTTTTAATTTCGGCGCATTTAAAATACGCACTGAGATTTGTGTATAAAACCTAACAGGTTTATTTTTTTATAAACTATTTTTTAGTCTCGGCTCGTCTTAAGACGCACTGAGACTTTCTCTGAAACTTATGTTACCTTATAACCGTAACAGTACCAGACTTTTGATACTCTACATTATTTATATCTTTATATACAATAAGCCAAACATAAGTACCTAATTCAACAAGAGTATTTTTTCCTTTTGCTGTTCCGTTCCAGCTATTTTCTATATCATTAGATTCAAAAATAAGCTCTCCCCAACGGTTGTAAATTCTTAAATTATAATTATCTAAATCTATTCCGTTTGCTTGAATCTGAAACAAATCGTTAATGCCATCGCCATCAGGCGAAAAAGCTGTTGGTACGTATAAAGTTGGCTGCTCAACTATTGTTATTGTTTTTTTAACAGTATCTTTACAGCCATAATTTGTAACAGCTATTAAACTTACTGTGTATTCCGATATATCGTTATATTTATGAGTAGGGTCTGCAAACATAGAAGAATCACCATCGCCAAACGACCAAATATAATAATCTGCAAGCTCCGATAAATTCGTGAAATTTATTTGAGGATTTATTATTGATACAGTTTGAGGATTGCTAATAAACCTAGCTATTGGTTTTTTGTAAACATCAATTAAACTATCTATTGTAAACGATGTTTTACAACCCTTATCGGTTGTAACCGATACACCAACATTATAGCTACCCGAGTTTATAAAAGTATGAGTTGTATTTGCACCAAAACTAATATCGCTAATATTTGTTCCGTTTGTATATGTCCATTTATAATTGTAGTTACTATTATTATCAGGAACTAAAAATTGTACGTTTAAAGGTTCGCAACCACTTGTAATATCCGATTGAATATTCAAGTTAGGAATGTCGTATGTTTGTATAGTTACAGAATCGGTTATTGCACTTCCGCAAGCATCGGTAACAGTATAAATATATGTTTCGTTTTCGGTTGGATAAATAATACTGTTAGAGCTTATTACATTATTTTCTTCATCGGTAATTGTATATGGTGGACGGCCATTATTTATTATACTCGTAATTAATACAGGTTCGTTGGGGCAAACAGTATCTTTATTGGCTGTTATATTAAATTCAACTCTTGGAAGTATCGATATTGTAACATTTTCAGTATTACTTATACAACCCTCGGCATCAGTAGCAAATACGTTATATTGTGTTTGTGTTAATGGAGTTACTGTTATGTTTGCAGTTGTTTCTCCTGTGTTCCAATTGTATGTATATGGTGGTATTCCTCCGCCTGAAACCGAAGTTGTGATTGTTGTTGAATTTCCTTCGCATATTGTTGCATCACCACTTGTTGTTATTGCTAAATAACTTACATTAACTGTAACAGCATCGCTTGCTGTACAACCGTTATCATCGCTTACGGTTATACTATAAGTACCAGCATGGCTTACATTTATTGTTTGCGATGTTGAGTTTGTATTCCACTGATAATACTGATACCCACTCCCTGCATCAAGACTTGTACTTGTGCCTCCACAAATGTCTAAATCACCTGCTATTGAAACAGTTAAGCCCGGAACAATATTAGTTGTAACACTTGTGCTACCTATACAACCTGCTTGCGATGTAACTGTTACAGAAAAAGTATTGGCTGTTGTTACATTTATTGTTTGTGTTGTTTCATTTGTACTCCACAAATAATTTGCGTAAGATGTGCCGGCATTTAAACTTGTAGAACTTCCATCGCAAATTGTTAAATTACCGCTTATTGTTGGTGTTGGATTTTGATTTTCGGTAACAGTTACCTGATTAGTAGCTGTACAACCTGTACCATCGCCAACAGTTACTGAGTAGCTTCCTCCTGTTGTTACATTTATTGTTGATGTTGTTTCGTTTGTACTCCAATTATAACTTGTATATACGGAGCCTGCATCAAGAGTTGTTGGTGTGCCTGAACATATTGATAGAACACCGGAAATAGTTGGTGTTAAATCGGTTCCAATATTTACAGTAACTTGGTCGGAACCTGTACAACCACTTGCATCGCTAACTGTTACTGAATATGTTCCAGCTGTTGATGCAGTTATTGTTTGGTCGGTTTCGTTATTTGGACTCCAAATATAATTTGCAAAACCGCTACCTGCATCAAGAGTTGTTGTTTCGCCGTAGCAAATATTCAAATTTCCTGTTATTGATGGCGTTAATCCGGCTGCAAGTGTTACATCAACATCATCAATACCTGTACAACCATTATTATCGGTAACTGTAACAGTATAGTTTCCTGCACTTGTTACATTTATTGTTTGCGATGTTTCTAAAGTACTCCAATTATACCCCGCATAATTTCCTGCATCGAGCGTTGTTGAACCTCCTGCACAAAAACTTAACGAACCTGAAATATTTGGTGTTGGATTAGGATTTTCAGTAACAGTTACTTGAGCCGAACCTGTACAAGTATTTGCATCGACAACATTAACAGTATATATACCTGAACTACTTACCGTTATTGATTGAGAAGTAGAATTTGTTGGCGACCATACTGTTGCTGTATATCCACTATTCACGCTAAGTGTGGTAGAACTTCCTGTGCAAAAAGAAATGTTTCCTGTAATTGTTGGGCTTGGATTTGAATTTACTGTTATATCAACATCATCGGAAGACGAACAAGCATTTAATGTTGCGGTTACCGTAAAGGTTGTAGTTCCTGTATTTGGCGTAAATGCAACACCATCGCTAACGCCATTACTCCACGTTATTGTTGCATTATCAGGGTTTGATCCTGTAAGTGTTACTTGCTCTCCTTCGCAAACAGTTTGATTATTTCCTGCATTTACTGTTGGTGCATTTGGTTCGGTTAATGTTATTGTTGAATTGTCGGTAGCCGAACAACCGTTTAAATCTACTACAAAATCGGTATAATTACCCGCAGCTAAGTTAGAAATTATTATATTTCCACTTCCGTTAGATGTCATTGCTGTTGGTCCTTGTACAGTACCATCATTATATGTAATTTGATAATTTGTATTTGCATCTAAACCTGAAATTGTAATACTTCCATCGTTGGTATTACAAGCTGTTGGATTACTTGAGTTTAATGTAAAACTAATATTATTACTTACAATTATTTCAACGGTATCGGAAACGCACCATCCGTTATCGGTCATAGTTACAATATATTGTGTATTGGTAGTTGGGTTAACTGTTTGCGATGCTCCTGTACCAAGCCCATTATTCCATGTGTAAACGGCTGAAGCACTTCCTCCGGTAGCTGTAATTGTTGCAGAACCACCGCATATTGTTTGGTCTGGTCCGGCATTTACTGTTGGAGGTAAACTACACCCGTGATTTAATGATGTTATCCAAGTTTCATTATTTATTGAGTTTGGATATCCAGGTGTTTGGTCGTTGTTATTGTTTTCAAAATTACCATTATCGTTGTTATTATTACTTGCATCACCTGCTATCCAATTGTTTTGAGTAAACGGATTATCATCGTTAGTATTATTAAAATAGTATGCTATATTACCACCACTACCTGCAAAATAAATTATTGTACCGCTTGTATTGTTTCCGTAACTAACTGAATGTACAGGGCTTGAAAGATTGTTTGCATCACGAATTTGATATGAATCGTTGCTGTTACTCATTGATACAACTGTCCAATTACCACCACTTACCCAGCCGGAAGAGGGGTAACTAGAATTACTGCTATTTGGTACGGTTTCGTTTCTTTCAAAAAGCGATGAGCTAATTGGTATAACTAACCTGCAATTACCATCATCTTTATTTAAATCGTCAGCAGGAATATCAGCATTTGTATCGCCATCGTTATAAATGAGTATTATTGTGCCAACAGGTATTTTCTCCCAAAAGCTGACATTTTTAAACCTGCAAACACCTTGTGCAATTCCGGTACCGGTACCGCTTGCAAAATAACCATTATTATCATCAAATATCCAATTACGTAAATCGATGGTATCCGGTGGTGTATCGCAAGAAACAGGACCGGTTACAACAAACTCTACATATTCTTTTGACCCTCCCGAAGGACCATTAGAAAGTTCGTTAATAACAATTGATTGTGCAAATAAATTGCTTACAGAAAATGCTGTAAATAGTAATAAAATTATTGTTTTATTTTTCATATATAAAACAATTTGAAGTTAGTTTTCTCATTTATGGTAGTATTATCTTTTTATAATTTTTTTTGAATAAACACTGTTTTTTGAATATATTTTTAATAAGTATATGCCTTTAGTATATTGCGAAATATTTATTTCTAAGGATTCATTTATACTTTTACTGTATACTAATTGACCATTTAAGTCATAAATTTCTACATTATAATTTTCATCAGAATTTTCATTTATTTTAATAAAGTTGTTCGAAATAATAATAATATTTTGATTTGTATCGGTTGTATTATTTGAAAATCTCACAGTAACAATTTTACTGTAAGTATAGTTTCCATTATAATCTACTTGCTTTAATCTGTAGTATAAATACCCCTTCACAGGTTTGTTATCAATTGTGCTATAATTAATTATACTGTTTGAATTTCCGGCTCCTATAACTTTTGTAATTTCAGTAAAATTTACGGCATCGGTTGAACGTTCAACAATAAAATAATCGTTATTAATTTCGGTTTGAGTTGCCCAATTTATTTCAACAATTGCATTATTTGGTTTAGCATTAAATTGAAATAATATAATTGGTAAAGTATTTTCTTGCGAACGAGCTATTGCGTAATCGCTAAATGTGGTTAAATTAGAAAGTTTTGCTGTAATTGGGTTAGTTCCTGTACCTGATTGTGTTGCGTTATCATGATTTGGTGGGTCAAACGAAACCCAATCAACAGACGAATCGTGCCTTTTTACAATAGTATGCTGGTTTGCTAAACTTCCTCCATTTGTATGTCCACGCGATGTTACAGTAATATTATAATCTACTGTACTTACTGCATCAGGCGAAATTGTCCAATATCCGTAATCTAACAGAGTTACAAGGTTAGTACCATCGGTAGTTAAACCTAAGCTTGTTATATCGGTAGTGCCAACAGGATTTGTAAACTTACTGTCAAAATATGTCAATCCTGAAGATGAAATTAAATTAATATTTGCTATTTCATATTGTGATGATGTACCTACAGGGAAATCATAAGAACCTGTTGTATTTGTATATCTACGTAAATTGCCATTTATGTAGCTTGATGTTGATTGATTAATTATTGCAGATGTTGATGTGTTATTAATTATTACATTATTGCTTCCGGTTGTTATTAAACCATTAGTTAAATCTAAAGTATTAGAGACTGTTATATCGTTTCCGTTTAAACTTATTCCATTAGCATTGTTAACTTGAATATTGTAAAAAGTTTCGTTACCGGTTGCATCATAAATAGTTTGTTGTGTTGTACCCATAAAAATAACCTTACTATCTGTTTCGTAAAAACCTTGAGTATTATCGTCTGTGGTATTATTATCAGTCCAATTTCCTTTTAATTTTAGTGTTCCTGCGGTCGTATTTGCATGCATATCAAGCAATGCACCATCGTTAATAATTATATTTCCGTCAACTGAAAGCGTACCTCCATTATCGTTATATAGTTTACCGTTCGATTCAAAAGTAAGAACATCTTTTACTTGAAGTTCGTCGTTTGCATCATCAATTTTAACATAAACTGTATCGCCTCCATCTTCTATTGTTAAATTTTTACATTTTGCTATTGGTCCGTATAAGTTAGCATCTTCTTGAGTATCATCTATATTTGCTTCATTTTGCGCATTAGCTAATATAGTTACATCAATTGTTTCGTCAGGAACTGTCATATTTAACCAGTTTGCACAGTTAAACCAATTATTATCTTCGCCACCTTGCCATTTACCTGCTCCATTTCCTAACGAATTATCAATATGAAATTTAATGCACGAGCCTGAATAATCTAATCCACCTGCATCATAAGCTGAATTATCAGCATATCCTGTCCAGTTACCTTCTGAGTTTATTTCGCCTATCCACGTTGATTGACTTAATATTTGTGAAGTATCATTAAAAAATTTAACTTTATCGTGATTGCTAGTACCTGTTACATTAGTATTAAAACAATCAGCACCATCAAACAATGTTGAACCTTTTGTATCATCATACCCAGGAGATGATTTCCACCCTGTAGCTGTCCAACCGTATAAAATATTCCCATCGTATGTTGCATTATGAGAGCCACTGGGATTATTCCAATTACCATCTTGCATAATCCAAATTTGGTCATCTTCATTTAAATTATAATCACTATTTCCATTTAAACTTGTTACTGTCCAATTACCATCATCAGTACCACAAGTTAATACCGTAAAATTACTAGGTATATGCCCTTGTCCTTGAATACAAATAACAGTTCCTTTTTCTATAGTATTCCCATTTCTTTCAATACGTATAGTACCTTCTGAATCAGCCCATTTTCCTGTGGTTAGTCTTTCATACCCATTATCAGTGAAATCAATTGCTGTACCATTTGTAATATCTTTAAATGTAAAAAAGCATACTTCATCTGGGCCACCAATTCCTACTATTTGTGTATTAACAGCAACAATAGCTAAATCACCAGGGTATAAAACAGTTACTTCATTAGGAGTACAAGAAACCTCAACCCCACTAGACCACTCTGTTCCTTTTCTAGTAAATATTTCGAAATAATAAGTTGTGCCATTTGTTAAACTAGTAACTGTAACATTTGTTCCTGTTCCTTTATATACAACTTGGTCAACTCCGGAATAAACAGTATTTGCAGTATATGATGAGCCATTGCCAGAAGGCGAAAAATCTATTCCTGAAGTTTCGTTTGCAACAACCAAAACCTCATCGAAACACGAAGATGTAAGATTTGACCAAGAAATTGAAGATTGTGAATCACCACAAGTTGAACCTGCCGAACTTACATTATCTAATTCTATTAAGTTAGTTTGTTGTGTTCCTGATGAATAAATATAATCAGTACCATTTGAACCAACTTTATAGGTGTATAATTTAAAAACACAACTTTCTGTTGGTAAATTTGTTATTGTGGCAGTTGTTGCTGTTCCTTTGTATAATATTCTTGAATATTCTGTTGTGCTACCAAATTGTGCTGCTACTGAATAATCGGTGTTTTCGTTTAAGTTTGTTGTAGGGTCGAGACTTGTTATTACATGAGGTGTCGCATTTTGTCGCACTACCAATAAATAGCCTGTTGAGCCCCCTGTAACAGCAGTCCAATTTAATGTTATTGATGAATTATCAGTACAACCAGCATTATTCCATGTTGGATTTTCAGGTTCTGTTATTTCGTTTCCTGTTAAAGGACTTGTTGTATTATATTTTGGGCCACCGGAGCATGAAGCATTATTATTTGCAAAAATAAAGAAATAATATTCGGTTCCTGAACTCAAACCACTTGCTGTAAAATTTGTACTGCTAATATTATCAACAACTATTCCACCACCCAAAGCCTCGCCGACAGAATAAATTGTTCCATCACTTGGGTTTGCAGAAAGAGTATTATTTGTACTGTAAACTACTAAATAACTATCGGCTGTTGGCGATGCGGCTGTAAAGCTACCATATATACTTGTTGTTGTAATATTTGTGGTTAAATCTAAACCTGATGGTTGAGCTGTTGGTGTTGTGCAAGGATCAATACCTTCACCTGTAAGGTTAATTTCGCAAGTTCCTTCATCGGAATCATCACTGTTAATAGTAATTTTTGCTGTTTTTGTTCCTGTTGTTGTTGGAGAAAATGTAACTGTTATATCATAACTACTACCTGCACTTATTGTTGTACTTGTATTTGCAGGGCTTATTGAAAACTCACTGGCGTTAGTGCCTGATAATGGGTACGAAGAAATGTTTAAGTCTGCATTTCCTGTATTTTTTATTCTTAGAGTTTGATTGGTATTTGTTCCTGTTGTTTGAGTTCCAAAATCGTAAGTATATCCGCACGCTACATCTGTTCCTGTAGGTATTTGGGTTTGGATTTCGGGACCGGAAACCGCTGTTTCTCGTTCCAATTTAAAACCATCAATTCTTAATTTAACATCACTGCTATTACCTGTGGTTACTACAATTTTTAAATAGTAACTATTTCCATCTCCTGAAATAACATTAGAGGTATATAAGTCGCCAGCTTCACTACCTGAACGTTTTGGAGGAGTAAATTCTGATGATACATTTGTTCCTCCATTACCCGAAGAGTTATCATATTTTAGTGTTAACCCACATGATGCCGTATTAGCACGCTTAGAATAATATGAAAATCGGTAATTATATCCACTTTGCAATGTAACCTGAACCGAAACATAACTAGAAGGACTTGAACCTACATTTTTATCATAAGCACATTTATCAGAACTGCCTCCACTTTCAGCTCCATATCCTTGGTTAGAAAACCCTGTTTGTGTAAACCCTGTTGGGAAGTTATCAAAATTATCGGTTTGTATTGTTGACCATTGCCCAAAAGAAAAAACACTAAAACCAACAACAAAAAGTATTGTGAAAATTAGTTTGATATGTACTTTAATTTCTTTGTTCATCTCTAAGTTCAAAAATTAAAGTAAACATCTATGTAGTTTAATCAAATCTAGATTAAGCATCTGTGTAGCTTACTTGTATTTATAAGACGCAATTTACGAAAAATGGTTGTTTCATATATTAATTAATTGTTATTTTTTTGAGTAATTATACCTATTTGTAAATATAGGTTATAAACATCGAATATTTTTTGATAAAATCTTATATTTTTTTTGTTTTCTATTTTATCATAGCTTTGTATTTTAAATTTTACGATATGAGAACACTACTTGCTATATTTTTATTACTAACATCTACAATAATTTTCGCACAGTTTTCCGACGATTTTACTGATGGTGATTTTACGCAAAACCCAACGTGGATAGGTGATATAGACTCGTTTATTGTAAACACAAGCAATGAATTGCAATTAAATGCAAGTGCATCGGGTTATTCATATTTATCAACAGTAAACACACAAATAAACAATACACAATGGGAGTTTAAAGTAAAAATTAGTTTTTCGCCATCAGCAAATAATAATGTAGCTATATTTTTAATTTCTGATAATTCAGATTTAACCCAAGCTTTAAACGGATATTTTATAAAAATTGGCGAAAATTTAAGTGATGATGGAATCGATTTATACAGAAAAGATGGTGGTACAGAAACTAAAATTATTGATGGAACTGCCGGAGTTGCTGCATCGGGAGGTGAGTTTGTTATAAAAGTTATACGTGATAATGCAGGAAACTGGGAGCTTTATACCGATGGTAATTTAGAAGGAACAGTAAATGATAATACTCATACATCAACAAATTATTTCGGAGTTTATTGCAAATATACATCATCGAATATTACAAAATTTTACTTCGATAATTTTTATGTTGGAAATATTATTGTTGATACAACAGCTCCGAGTCTCGATAGTATAGAGGTAATTAATCAAAATACATTAAAATTAACTTTTTCAGAAAATTTAGAGTCTAATTCGGCAAATAATGTGAATAATTATTCGGCAAATAATGGTATTGGAAATCCTACATCAATAAATTTTAATTCAAATACTGTTGAGTTGAGCTTTAATCAAAATTTTGTATCTGGTCTGCAAAACACATTAACACTAAACAATATAGCCGATGTAAGCGGAAACGCATTAAATAATTTTGACACGAATTTTACATATATAGCAATTAACGAAAACGATATTGTAATAAATGAACTTATGGTTGACCCCTCGCCAGTGGTTGGTTTGCCCGATTATGAATTTATTGAGTTGTTTAACTCTACAAATTATACTTTAAATTTAAATGGGTGGTATTTAAAAATTGGAACAACAACTAAAAATTTGAATAATTTTACATTATCGCCAAATGGTTTTATTATTATTTGCGATGATGCTGCCGAAACCGATTTTACTCCATACGGAAATGTTACCGTATTATCATCGTTAGCACTTACAAATAGTGGGAATACCGTGAGTCTGTTCAACGAAAACGATGTATTAATAAATACAGTTTCATATACCGATAATTGGTATAACGATGCAGGTAAAGAAAATGGTGGTTGGAGTTTAGAAAGAATTGACCCTGCAAATAATTGTTCAGGTTCGTTAAATTGGACAGCAAGTAATAATGTTAATGGTGGTACTCCTGGCTCGCAAAACTCGGTATTTGCTAACAATATTGACAATACAAAACCTTATGTTACTAATGCTATTTTAAGTAGTAATAATTCAATAGCTATTGAGTTTAGCGAAGAAATTGTAAACACATCAATTATAAATTCGGCTAATTATTCGGTTAGCGGAAATACTATAGCAAATATAAATATTGTAAGCCCAAACAAAATTGATTTAATTCTTGATAATAGTTTTGCGAATGGCTCGCAAGTTGAGTTGCATATCGCAAATTTAGACGATTATTGCGGAAATATAATGAACGATACAACTTTACATTTTACATATTACAAAGCAAAACAGTTTGATGTTGTAATAAACGAAATTATGGCAGACCCAACTCCTGCAATATATTTACCCGAAGCAGAATATATTGAACTTTATAATACATCTGATTATGAAATATCGATGCATAACTGGACACTTTATTATGGTAATTATTCAACAATAATTCCGGATATAAATATTCCTGCCGATAGTTTTGTTGTTCTTTGTAAACAGGCAGATTTGCCACTTTTTGAAAATTATACAAATGTTTACGGAGTTCCAAGTTTTAACTTGAGTGCAAATGGTATGCTACTAACTATTGCCGATGAGGAAAATAACACAATTCACTCGGTAAGTTACGACAAATCGTGGTATAAAGATGATAATAAAACTGATGGAGGTTGGTCATTAGAACAAATTGACCCCAAAAACCCTTGCGGCGATTACGATAATTGGCACGGTTCTACATCAAGAAACGGAGGAACTCCCGGAGAAATAAACTCTGTAAATTCAGAAAATACAGATAACAATATTCCTGAATTAATTAGAGCATATATTTCAGATACAAATTCGGTTATTATTTATTTATCGGAAAGTATTATTATTGATACAATTAATGCAAATATTTTTACTGTTGATAATGGAATTGGCATAGCAACCGGTGTAAGTTCTGAGCTTTCTGATAATACAATTATTAAGCTAACTTTTAATTCAAGTTTTTCTGATAATACAATATATACACTTAGTTTAAATTCTGAAATTGCTGATTGTGCCGGTAACTTAACTGATAAAACCAGAACTGTAAAATTTGCTTATGCAACACGCCCAAATACAAACGATATTGTTATAAACGAAGTACTTTTTAATCCGCTTGACGATGGTGTTGATTATGTGGAAATATATAACAGAAGTAATAATATTATTGATGCAAAAGAAATAAATATTGCAACTAAAAAAGATGATGTTTTAGATAATATTAAACATTTAACTATTGACCCTATTCTTATTTTTCCAAAAGATTATTATTTAATTAGCAAAAACAGTCGAATTGTAAAACAGCAATATACAACAAAAACAAAATATAATTTTATCGATATTTCTACACTTCCAACATACTCTAACGATGCCGGAACTGTTGTAATAGTTGACAATGCTGACATAATTATTGATGAATTTGAGTATAACGAAGAAATGCACTTTCCAACACTTGTATCTAATGATGGTGTAAGTTTAGAACGAATAAACCCAAATACCCCAACAAATTTATCAACAAATTGGCATTCGGCAGCCGAAACTGTTGGTTTTGGAACTCCCGGTTATGAAAATTCGCAGTATAATCCCGAGAGCAATGGAACCGGAACAGTAAGTCTTGAAAAAGATGTTTTTTCACCTGATAATGATGGTTATGAAGATATTTTAACTATAAATTATAAAATGGAAAAAGCCGGTTATACAGCAAATGTATATATTTTTGATGCTAATGGCAGATTAATGAAACAAATTATAAATAACGAATTACTTGCTATTTCCGGTTCGTTTAATTGGGATGGTATCGACGATTATAATCAAAAAGTAAAAATTGGAACTTATATTGTTGTTTTTGAAGTGTTCGATATGAGTGGAAATACAAATAAATATAAATTACCATTTGTTGTTGCCGGAAGGATTGAATAAACTATATGCAATAGTATTTATTATGTTGATGTAAACGCACAAGCATATTATACTATGTGTTTGGCTTAACCGGATTAGATGCAATAATTAATTCCCTAGCTGAACTTCCGCACGCAATATAATCAGTATATACAATAGTTTTAATTACAAAAACTAAGTTCGGTTGGGTAATTTTCTCGATTCCTCGCAACTTTCCAATCTCTCTAAGTTTTCACAATTATTTCGTTATTATACTAAAGAGACCGTTTAACCCGCATTATTCATAGAATCCAACAATATTACGTATAACCTATTTATAAACAATTTGTTATCACAAAACCCAAATCACCCAAATTTGGGTGGTTATATTTTTCAATATACATTTTTCTTTTCCT
>CAMZKE010000077.1 GCA_947311115.1 uncultured Bacteroidales bacterium
GTATATGAATACTGCAAATGGTTTGCAACGAAGTATCAGGAAAAGAAAAATGTATATTGAAAAATATAATAACCCAAATTTGGGTATTTTTGGTTTTGTGATAGCCGACTGTTTATAAGCAGATTATACGTAATATTATTGAATTGTATGAATAATGCGGGTTAAATCTGTTAAAATTAAATATGTATATGTATTTATTTTTGTAAACTGCTTAATAATAAGCGTATATAATATTGCTTGTAGAGTATAATATTTATGTAACTACCTGGTATACAAATATGTAATTTGATTTTATTGGTTTTGTTTATTATATTTGATTAAATAACTTAATGTAATACTATGAGAAAATTGTTTTTGCTAATAACTTATTTTATGTTTGCTTCAAATATTTTTGCACAGCAAGCTCCCGGAATAACCCTAGATGGAAGTGTTAATAACTCTACAATTGATACTTGCGGAGTTGATTTTTTCGATAGTGGTGGGCATACAGAGCATTGTTGAGGCCAACCTCCGCAGAGCAACTACTCTGCAAACGAAGATTACACAGTAACATTCTGTTCAAGTGACCCTGCAAATCCACATATACAAATATATTTTGCATCTACTGATATTCATTATACCGATACACTTTATATTTTTGATGGACCAGATGTAAATTCTCCATTAATAGGAGCTTATAATAGTTATACAAATCCTAATTTGTATTTAACAACAATAGAGGCATCATTAACTAATACTTCTGGTTGTTTAACTGTACGTTTTGTTTCTGACGGAACAGTTGAAGCAACCGGATGGAATGCAACTATACAATGTGTTCCTGTCTGTCAGGAAATTATAGCACATTTAGATATGAATATAATATCTCCTGCTCCTGATACTAGCTATATTGCAATTTGTCCCGGTCAAGAAATTACCTTTTCAGGATATGGTGAATATACAGAAAATGATTATGTTTATCATCAAGATGATGCAACAAGTACATTTACTTGGTATTTTGGCGACGGAACTTCTGCTGTAGGACAAACAGTAAATCATACCTATAACGGAATTGGAGGCTTTACGGTAACTTTATATGTTACAGATACAAACGATTGTGTTAATGCAAATAGTATTGAAACTAGAATTGTAATAGCGGGAAACCCATTTGATGAAGTTTTAACTCCAGAATCAGTTTGTGCACATGACACAGCTTATTTAATCTATTCAACCGATTCGGGGCAAACTGTAGAAGGAACGCCATTCTTCTCTGAAATATCAACTACACTTGGGGTTTCAGATACAACTTTTTTACCTGATGGAACAGGAGCGTCTTACCAAACAAGTGTTATTTTTAATTGTTTTTCACCTGGTCAAACATTAGATAATCCTCAAGATTTTTTAAGTCTTGATGTAAATATGGAACATTCGTATTTGGGAGATTTAAACATTGCAATAATTTGTCCTAACGGACAAACTCTAACTTTACACGAATTTACTAATGGAGGTAGTGGAGGAGGAACCTTTCTTGGTGTTCCTATTGATGATGATTTAATTTTAGACCCGGGTACAGGTGAAGATTATTCTTGGACTCCAATAAGTCCTACTTTTGGTACAATGACTGCTGAATCTGCTAGTAATACAACATTGCCAACAGGAAGTTATACCCCTGATGGTACTTTTGCTGATTTGGTTGGTTGTCCGTTAAATGGTCAGTGGACTATTGAAATAACTGATAATTGGGGCTCTGATAATGGATATATATTTGGTTGGTCAATGACATTAAACCCCCTTATAGCTCCGCCTAGTTGGTCTTATACTGTTGGAATAGATCAACAGTATTGGAATGGGCAATATATTGTTTCTCAAAACGATACATCAGCTTTAATTGTAGCACCATCAGCAGGACAATATCCTTATACATATACAATTATCGACCATTATGGTTGTCAGTGGGATACAACAACAAATTTAACTGTTGTTGCAGCTCCAAATATTGATTTAGGTCCCGACCAAGTCATTTGCGATTCAAATACTACAGTTCTTTTAGATGCAAATATTGCCGATAGTTATTTATGGAATAACGGTAGTACTAACCAAACAATTAGCGTAAATCACGCAGGTACTTATTTTGTATCAGCAAGCATTGGTCTTTGCGATGCTAGCGATACTGTATCAATTACTTATCATAATGGATTTCAGATACAAACACAAACTACCAATGTAAGTTGTTATGGAGGCTCAGACGGTACTGCAAATATTGATGCAATATCAGATTATCCTCCTTATCAATATACTTGGAGTAATACTGCTACAACAGCAAATATTACTAATTTGCCAATAGGAACATACACAGTAACAGTAACCGATTTGTTAGCCTGTACTGATACTGTTTCTGTAACAATTACGCAAGCTTCTGAATTATTGGAAACTAACACTATTACTCCTGTATCTTGTTTTGGAGATGACGATGGTATGATAGTATTAAATGTAACAGGCGGAACATTACCGTATTCATACACTTGGAGTAATGGTTCAACAAATTCAAATTTAACGAATATTATTGCCGGCAATTATTTTGTAACTATAAAAGATGCAAATGGGTGTATGATTACCGATAATATGAATATTATTCAACCTAATGATGTTATTGTTTCGTTACCTAATAATTTTACAGTGTGTAAATCCTTAGATTATAATTTACAAGCATCAGTTACAGGAGGTGCAAACCCATATACTTATTCATGGAATAACGGTTCAACAAGTTCTAATATCAATTATAATATAAATCAAGAAACTGCATATTCGTTAACAGTTACAGATAGTCATAATTGTAAAGGTGTTAACGAAGTTACTATTTCAGTTTTTAATGATATTAGTTTAGAGGCTTTTGCCGATGATGATACTGTATGTGTAGGTGACCCAATATTATTAACAGCCGATATTTCAGGTGGAAAACCTCCGTATTCTATTTTTGTTGATGGTAGTTCGGTTACATTACCTTATACTGTATATCCAAACGGTAATTCGAGTTATACAATAAATGTTACCGATGAATGTAATTATCAGGCAAATCAAAAATTTATTTTGAATACTTTTCCTGTTTCTCCATTATCTTTTTCGGCTGATACTCTTCAAGCTTGTCCTCCTTTAAAAGTTAGTTTTAATGTAAGCTCTGCTGTAGATAAAGGCATATATAATTGGAACTTTGGCGATGGAGGCGTAAGTAATAATGTTATTAATCCTACTCATTTTTATGAAAAAGAGGGGTTATATGATGTTTCTGTACAGCTAACAGATAAATACGGATGTAAAAATGAACAAACTATAACAAAACTGATTAATATATATCCAACACCTGAAGCATTATTTGAACCTTCAGTTGAAGTTGTTTCATTTATTAATCCGGTAATAAGTTTTAAAAATTATTCAAACGGAAACGATATTAATCATTGGAATTTAGGCGATGGTTCTTTATCAAATCTTATGGAACCAACTCATAAGTATAATAAAATAGGGTTTTATAATATTACTCTTGCTGTAATTAATAATTTTGGTTGTGTTGATACTGTTAAGCATTTAATAGAGGTTAAAGATGAATTTACACTTTATGTTCCTTCTGCTTTTAGTCCGGATGGTGATAATATTAATGATTATTTCTTTGCTAAAGGACACGGTGTTGATACTGATAACTATACTCTGAAAGTATATGACAGATGGGGTGAGGTAATATGGGAAACATCTGATATTTATGCTAAATGGAATGGTAAAGCAAAAGATAATAAAATTGTTCAAAATGGTACATATACTTGGTTAATTATATGTAACGACTTTACCGGTGTTGAACATACTAAATCAGGTGCTGTTACTGTTATTAGATAAACTTGTATTGTAAACTAAAAAAAGCCATTACTTAATGTAATGGCTTTTTTGTAATTATAATTTTGCAAAATAACATCAATACTTTACTTTTGCAAAATCTATACGCCTCCATAGTTCAAGGGATAGAACAAGAGTTTCCTAAACTCTAGATGCCAGTTCGAGTCTGGCTGGAGGTACATATTGTTACATCTTATTTACTACTGGAAAACGAATCTCCTCGTTGCTAGCTAACTAGGTATCATTATTTTGGAATAATAATATTTTACGCCGCAAGTGGCTGGTAATTATAACTAAACAGGCTAAACCCATAAACATATTTCTCATTATAAAATGTATGTTTTATTTTTGTGAAAAATAAAACTAAACTATGGCAACAAAAAAATATGTAAGCGATATTAAAACTATAAACTGGAATAATCAACTTGTTTACGATAAATTATCTGATTTAAGTTTTTTAAACAGAATTTTTGGACCAGAGGCAATGGAGCGTATTAAAAATCAGATGGGGGATAAGTCTCCGGAAATGAAAATTGAAAATTTTATTGCTGATAGAGATAATTGTTCCTTTACTATGTCACCAATTGGAGCAATTGCTTTTAAAATTACAGAAAGAGAAGAGCCTAAAACAATAAAAATACAAACTGACGAATCTACACAATTTCAGTTTAAATTGTGGGTACAGCTATTACCTATAAACAATGCTCAATGCAAAATGCGTGTTACTTTACATATAGAGCTGAATATGATGATGAAAATGATGATTGGTAAAAAACTTGATAAAGGTATAAATCAAATTGCTGATAGTATTGCACAACTTCCTTTCGGAATGATTTAATCTGTTTGGGTTTAATTCCCCGTCCCTTGAAACGTATAAAAGAATAGTATTCCAAAATGATACCTCGTCCGCTTGCGGCGAGGAGATTCATTTTGTATGTTTAAACTATGAATAATTTGAAAATATGTTTGTTAACCCGTATTACACTACTTTAGAAAAAGTAGCAAAAAATTCTAACTTTAAAGCAGACGCCATTAAATCAATACAACATAGAATGAAAAAGCAAATATTGCAAATGTGATACATATAAATTAGTTAAGGAATAAGTAAGATTGAATTATTCAAGCATAATTACCCAAATTGAGCTAATGTTATATTAATTTGTCCACAATAGGCTCTAAAAAGAAATCAGGTTTACTTGGGCGTCCGTTAGTTATAACCACAGCAATAACTTTTGATTTTACAATTAACTTATTATCCGATTTACGATAAATATCTTGATGAAAAATAACTTTTAAGTTACCTTCTTTTGAAACATTAATTACACTAACAAATTTATCACCACTAACTAATGGCGATTTGTAATCAATTTCAATACGATAAACCATTGGCATTATATTTTGCTTTGCAAGTTCGGCAAAATCGTGTCCTATACTTAATAAAAACTCGTGGCGAGTATGTTCTAAATAGTTTTGATACACCGAGTTATTGACAACTCCTTGTAAATCGCATTCGTAATCGCGTACCTTAAATTCTAGACTATATATGTAATTATCCATTTTATGTATTTTTATCAATAACCGAAAGTAAATATAAAAAACTATAAATCTAAATTAATTAGTTAATTTTGTAGCAATAAAATAAAATTATACGCTGTGGCTACATTTTCAGAATTAGGAGTAAAAAACGAGTTTGTAAAAGCTTTAAAAGAGAAGAAAATAACAATTCCAACCGAAATACAAGAAAAATCTATACCTTTTTTGCTTAACGATGGAAGCGATTTTATTGGTCAAGCTCAAACAGGTACAGGAAAAACAGCAGCTTATGGTTTACCGTTGTTACATAAAATAAACCCTAAAAATAATGCTGTACAAGCATTAATTTTAGCACCAACACGCGAACTTGCTATTCAAATAAAAAAAGAGCTGTTTAAATTCACCAAATATAGCGATAAAATTTTTGCAGAAGCAGTTTATGGTGGAGCTCCAATAGAAAAACAAATTGTTGCACTAAAACGACCAACACATATAATTGTTGCAACTCCCGGCAGATTAATAGATCTTGTTAATAAATCGGTAATAGACTTAAGTAATGTAAAACATGTAATATTAGACGAAGCTGACGAAATGCTTAATATGGGATTTAAAAAGGATATAACAACTATTCTTGATTATACAAATGGTCAGCGTTATACTTGGTTGTTTTCGGCTACTATGCCAAAGGATGTTAAATTAATGATTAAAACTTATTTGCAACCCGATGCTAAATATGTAAAAATTATAAAAAAATCGGTATTAAACGAAAATATACAGCATCAATACTTAACTTGTCATGATGATGAAAAGTTATTTGTATTGATAAGTTTTTTGGGTTCGCAAGGGAAGGCGAGAGGTGTTATTTTTTGCAAAACAAAAAATGCTGCAAAAACCTTAGAAAAGCAGTTGAGAAGTAAAAATATACCAACAAGTGCTATTCATGGCGATTTATTACAAAAGGAACGCGATAAAATTATGCGTTCGTTTAAGAACGAAAGTACACAGTTTTTAATAGCCACAGATATTGCAGCTAGAGGATTAGATATTGCTGACCTTGCATTTGTAGTACATTATCAGTTGCCAGATAAACTAGAGTATTATACACACCGAAGTGGACGTACAGCCCGTGCCGGAAAAACAGGAGTTTCTCTAGCATTTATTAATCGTGAACAGCAAAAGAATTTACGATTTATAGAAACTAATCTTAAAATTAAGTTTAAGAAATTACGGTATTAAAACTACTTTTTAGAGTTTGATATTATTTTGTTAATCCATTCCATTGCAGATTTCTCATCGATAAAATGCTTAATTTTAATGTAATCAATTGTATTTTCTAATTTTTTTACTGCAAATTTAGTAAAAGCATCATTATTTAAAATTATTGCATCGCAAAGTATATTCTTACTATTTAAATATGGATATATAGTTTTTCTTCAAAATAATCCATTAATACAGTAAATGTACCTTTTAAATGCGTTAAATCTGATACTATTGCAATAGTATTTAGCTGATTAGGATTTGTAATGATAAAATTAAAAGCACCTTTAATCTGTTTGGGTTTAATTCCCCGTCCCTTGGGACGTATAAAAGAATAGTATTCTAAAACGATACCTCGTCCGCTTGCGGCGAGGAGATTCATTATTATCAATATTTATAGAACCGTAAAAGTTTGCTCTAAAAATATTAGTTTCGTTATCGTAGTAAAACTTTACACTGTCGTTTTCAAATAATAAACTTAACACATTTTAAAAAGTTTTAAAATCTGTTAAATAGGTGTACACAAACTTGTTTCTGTTATTATATTTGTAATTGAAACTAAAAAATATGAGCTATGAAAACAAAAAGTGTATTAATAATGTTTGTTGTTTTGTTTGGTTCAAATATTTTATTGGCACAAAATAATAATCAAATAAAACCAAAAGTAGATATAAAAGTAACAAAAAAAACTGATGAAAATGGAAATATTATTAGTTACGATTCAACTTATGTTAAAACATGGAGTAGTGCTAATATTTCTACCGAAAAATTAGATTCATTATTAAGTGAATTTAATATTAAAGACGAGCAATTTTTAATGCCTAAAAGTAACTTCTTTAATGATGATTATTTTAGTGCAATACCTGATTTTAAACAGATTGAAGAAATGCTTAAGAAAATGATTGAAGAATTCAATTCTATTAGTAATATGTTTGTAAGCCCTAAGTGTAATCCAATTATCACAAATAAACAAATCAATAAAAGTAAGGCTAAAAAGAAAATTTCTTATACGCCTAATATTGATGAGTTTATGTAATATATATTAATAGTGCTATGTAATGAAAACCGTAGGTAGTTTATTATTACTTGCGGTTTTGTTATACTAGATAACTATAGAATTTTGTATTTATAAAATAGCGTGTTTTGTGTTTAATCGATTTGTAGATATGGAATCTTTTTTTTGAATAATTCTGGGTGCAAAAGATGCGGTTTATATTACAAAATTATATGATGGTCTGCTATAAATTAATAGATATAAGGAAATAACCTCCAAGAATGTTTCATATAGTTTTTATAACTATTGTAATGTTTTTTTAATAAACTTTCTTCAAAAAGCATTTTGAGTATTAAATTAATTAAAAATACAGAAAATACAATAATTGTAGTTTGGTTGTAATAGCTAATTATAATAGGCGTAAGGCTTAGTATTAACGATAAATACATAGGGTGTCGTATCAATTTATATGGGCCACTTGTAACAAGTATAGCATTTTTTCGTGGTGTTGGAGCTATATTTATTTTAGTTTTTCTCATTTCATAAATTGCCCAAGCAGCAATAATAAATCCTATTATTTGAATTATCATTAATGCTACATTATCTGATATTAAGGTAGTAAATGCTAAAATATAGGCAAGTGTAGTATATTGTATTACGGTTAATATTGTCGATTTTAGTAGCTCTGTATTATTTTTGCTCATTATTTTTTTCTTTTATCTGATAATTAATTGATTGGTTTGTTGTGCTATTTAACTCGTTAAAATTTTGATTCCAAAATTCATCAACATAATATTGCTCAAATTTAAAAACTTTTACTTTTTCAACCCAAGGTAATGGTTCGTTTTTGTAATAAAATGCTAATAAAATACCAGATAACATACCAAGCAAATGACTTTCCCACGATATATTTGGTTTGTTTGGAAAAACGCCCCATATCATACTTCCATAAATAAATATTACAATAAAACTTAGAGCCATTAGTCTTTTATCTTTTTTTAGTATTCCGCTTGTAATTAAAAAAGCCCCAAAAGCATAAATTAAACCACTTGCACCAATATGGTATGCCGGTCTGGCACTTATCCAAACCCAAAACCCCGTTATTAAATAACTAAAAATAAAAACCTTGTAAGATACTCTACTATAAAAATAGAAAACACCAATCATTAAAACATAAAGCGATATTGAGTTAGATATTATATGATTTAAATCGCCATGAATAAGAGGTGCAAAAATAATTCCGACTAAACCTTTTATTTTTAAAGGATAAATGCCAAGTTTATGAAAATTTGTGTTTAAAAATATTTCAACAAATTTAACACTCCAAATTACAAATAGAAAGAATGTAGGAAACACTAAACTATGTAAAAATTTCTTTCTTTCTGTTACCATTGTTTATTTATTGCAAAAAGTGTACTGTAATATTATTAGTGTCATTAAGTCATTAAATTTTCAAAAGCAATATTATTTATCCAGTTATACTTTTCGGTATTATTAACAATATTCTCTAATCTATCGTTAAAATCATATTTTAATGAGTTTTGGGTTATGTGTTCTACGGCTTCTTCAAACGAATTTAGAATACTTGTGTAAAACGAATCGTTTACCAAGAATAATGCCTCAAATTTTTGTGCAGTTTCAATATTAAACAGCATTATATCAGCAAGCATAAACGGATTTACACCTAATAATTTAAATTTTTTAATATATTTTTGTGCAACCGATCTTCTTTTTTTAGCTTTTCTCCCGTTAGTAGGAAAATATTCCTTATTAATTTTAAACTTGGCTTCAATAATTAATTTTTCTTCATTAGGATTAAATACAAAGTTGTAATACTCTTTAACAGGTTTAAAACGAGTGTATAAATCAAGCACTTGTTCTTCTAATTGTTTTTTAGTTAGTGATTGAATGTATTTTTTTAGTTCTCGTTTGCTCATTTGTCAAATTATTAATTTTCAAATATATAAATTATATTTGTGTACAATATCTAAAAAGCAAATAATATGAAAAGAATAATTATATGTTCAGATGGTACATGGAATCGTCCTGAGCGTTTAAATCATAAAGAAGATTATCCTACAAATGTTTTAAAATTTGCAAGAGGAGTTAAGCCAAATGATGAAAATGGAGTAAAACAAGTTGTTTTTTATGATTGGGGAATTGGTTCGTATCATAATTCGGCAACCGGAGGTGCTTTTGGTGCAGGTTTAGAAAAAAAACTAATGGATGCTTATAGGTTTTTGGTTCATAATTATGATGTTGGAGATGAAATATATTTGTTTGGTTTTAGCAGAGGGGCTTATACGGTGCGTAGTTTATGCGGTATGGTAAATAATTGTAGTATTCTTAAAAGTAGCGAAGGCAGTAGAATAGAAGAGGCTTTTGCATTATACAAGAACAAAAGAAGAAAGCCAAATGACGAATATACTTTAAATTGGAGAAAACAATATTCAATTGAAAATTCGAGTAAAATTACTTTTGTTGGTGTGTGGGATACTGTTGGTGCTTTAGGTTTGCCATTTACTATTTTTGGCTTAATCAAAGATAAACATTTGTTTTATGATAATAAATTAGGAAGTAATATATTAACTGCTCGTCATGCACTTTCGTTAGATGAAATGAGAAAAGATTTTGAACCAACAATTTGGAGTCCAAAAAAAGGAATAGATATTAAACAAGTATGGTTTGCCGGTGTACATGGTGATATTGGTGGTAGTTATAAACCTGATGATGATGGTAGTTTATTGTCTGATATTCCAATGATGTGGTTAAAACAAGAATCAGAAAAAATGGGCTTGTGTTTCGATGAATTTTTAAATGTTGAAACCATTAATATTAAAGCTAAACAGCATAATGAGTATAAAGGTAAATTTAAGCTACTTGGTAAGTATATTAGAGAAATTCCTGAGCCTAATAAAATACCAACTTCGGTACATATTAGTGTGAAATATCGATACGAAAACTCAGATTATAAAAGTGCACCAATAGAAAAATATATTAAAAAGTATGGTGCTTGGCCAGATATTGAGAAAGAAAATTAAATTAACGCAATAAGCGTATTATACCAACTCAACACCAAAATACGCTATATAAATCATTTCTATTTTTCTTTCTTTTTGTTAAAAATTATTCCCATAGCTATTGCTATGCAAAGAATTTTTACCTCA
>CAMZKE010000078.1 GCA_947311115.1 uncultured Bacteroidales bacterium
ATTTGTCATCAGAGAGTTTGTTTTTTGTTCACCTCAAAGATAATTTGAGTTTAAAACTTCTCTCTGTTTTTTTTAATTTATTTTTTTATTTAGGACGCTATTGTTTTCTTATTATTATTATTATTATTTGGTTTTTTCTCATATTTATCAATAATATAACTATTTATAGTTCATTTGATAAATTTTAAAACTATTGTATATACTGATTATATTGGGTGTGAAAGCTCAGTAACTAACTAATTAACCTAAAATGTAAATTCCCTAATTTGGTTTATATATTTTATACATTATGTTTAAGCATGAATAATTATGGTTAACTATAAAATATTTACCGAATACAAACTCAAACTGTACGTTTAATAAATTGATGTGTAATTTCTTGACAAATACAGAATAAATTCATAATATTGTAATAAATAATAAAAACAAATGATCATGAAGCGACTTATTTATTTATTCACTTTTTTAACAATTGGTACTTTAGTTAGTGCCCAAACTGCAGACCAAAATGTAATAGGCTCGGCTGGAGGCTATGATACAACAAGCAATGTTAAAGTTAGTTGGACAGTTGGAGAGGTAGTTACAGAAACAGCAACCGATGGTAATAATACCCTGACTCAAGGTTTTCATCAAACAAATTTAACAATAACTCAAATTGAAGAAGAGCTTATCAGTAATGATAATTTTTCAATTAATATTTATCCTAACCCTGCAGTACATTCAGTAAGTATGCAAGTAACTGCAGAAAGTGTAAAAGGTTTAAAATATGAGTTAAACGATAATAACGGTAAATTATTATTAAAAGGTAATTTTAAAAATAAATTGGAAAAAATTGATTTCTCAATTTATCAGCCAAGTATTTATTATATAAGAATATATAATGATAAAGGTACATTTGCTGATACATATAAAGTAGTAAAAGATAGAAAATAATTTGGAATAATAAATATAATCACTATCTTTGCACTCGCAAAAACAGAAAGTTCTTATACATAAACATATATTGCGGGGTGGAGCAGAGGCAGCTCGGCGGGCTCATAACCCGTAGGTCGCAGGTTCGAGTCCTGTCCCCGCTACTAAGCTTGACAAATCAGATTTATTTTTGGTTTGTCTTTTTTTTGCCCTTCTGTTTCCTTTGCTATATCTTCAATACAGGCAAATCATATTCATATTTTTGGTTAGATATTGCCTGTTTTTAGTATTAAGGACTGCACCGGTAGGAAATACTAAATCTTGAATCATTATTCTTGTTTTATAATCGCCAGAATTTCAATATTCATTGATATTTTGACAAATATTACGCTATGTATTATACATTTTTTGTAAAAAGTAAAGCTCACAATATTAATCCATATACAGCAGCATGGTTTGTCGCCTCGTCTCAGAAAAAGAAAAACTAATGAATAATTTGGGTTAATTACTGAACCTACTGTAAATAAGTCTTGAATATATTCTTGTAATACACTCTATTAAAACTAATATAATTGAATGAAATATGATTCGATAATTATTGGGGGATATTAATATTCATCTTTTTTAGCACAAAGATAATATTTATGCACTAAGCCTGAAATTGACCTTTAGGTCTGTATTTATTTTCAAATTTTATCCACCTTAATGGGATATTACCTTTTAAAGTTTCAGTATAATCTTTTTCTGAACATGAAATAGGGATTTTTTTATTAGCTAATTCAATTTCAAACCACCAACGATTATTAATTGTATTGTTATAAAATACTATACTTGTATCGTTTTTGGCAATTGTTACCGATATTTTTTTGTATTTATTATCGTCAGAAAAAGGATTATCGTTATATCTTGAATTAAAACCTAAAATAAAATACCAAATAATTTGTGCTGTAAGTTTTGTAGTAATTGTTTCATCTTTAAGTTTATCAAGTAATTCAGTAATATTAAAAATCTCAGAGTTATCGCTTATTCCTGCGTAAAATGCAATTTGGCAAATATCGTGAGCCGAAAAACCATTAGGAGTTTGGTTTTTAACATCAGGTGCATCAAAATAACTTATTGCCGACATATTTATTGATACAATATCGGCATCGCGTAAAAGATATTCATTTGTTGTAATATCATTTTTTAATAAGCCAAAACGATGAGCTTCAAAACCCAAATTGTTTATTAAATCTATAGTTTTTATATGGTTATAATGTGTTTGATATCCAAGATTTATATAATGGAAAAGCTTATGGTCTTTATTTAATAATATTTTATTAAAATCACTATTATTGCTTTCCTGTTCAGGGTTTACAAAATTGATTATTGATGAAATATCTGCAATATTTACAAATTTATCTTCAAATTCGTAAGTATTATAAATTCCGTTTATTAAGCTTTTGTCGTTACCAATAATAATTATGCTTTTTACTTCATGTTTTATTTCAAGTAAGGCTTCACGAAGCGTAAAAATATTGGCACTTTCTTTATTTGTTCTTAGATTTCCTAAATCGATAATGTTAATCTTTTTATCGAAAAATGCCAATGAATAAAGCTCTTTTCTAATTTGCAGAGCAGTTGTGTTTAAACCTACCGAAAAAATAATTATATCGTATTTGCTTAGGGTATATTCTTTTTGTGTACCTGTATTTATGGTAATGTTTTTTCCAAATGAAAGCTCGCTTGGTGTATATTTATCGTATTTGTAATCGAATGACGAAATGCATTCAAAATAATTTTGGATATTAATTTTATTGCTCATTATTTGTATTGTCTTCGTTTAATTTTGTTTCTGTGTTATCTGAAATTTCTTCAGTTTCCTGATTAGTATTTTCTGATGTGTCGGTTTCTAATTGTAATTTTTCGGACTTACTGTTTTTTATTAAAGCCCAAGTCATTATTCCTCCTGTTACAAGTATGGTAAATAGTAAAATACCCTCCTCAAACTCAGGTACAAGATATTCTTTTGGTATTGCAAAAATTAACAATATTGTAATTAAACCACGAGGAGCAATAAAAACTTGAGGGTGAATATCTTTACCAATAAATACTCTTAAAATTAACCATCTTATTGAGTAAATTATTACAACAACAAGTAATGTAATTACCCAAACTCTAATACTTATAAGTGACATTAAACTTATTGATAATCCGAAAATTACAAAAAAGAAAGTGCGAACAACAAAAGCTGTTTCGCCTGTAATAATTTTAAAATCGGCAAGTATTGTAGAAATTTGTTCTTCTTTTAAAAACTTTTTAAATGGTCCTATAAAAAAAATATTTTTATTATTTAAGACTAAACCAAAAATAAGAATCATAAGCAGCGACGACATATGAAATGTTTTGCCAATAGCATATATCATTACAAGAACCGCTATAAGTAAAAATAATTTTATGTTTGATGATAAGCTCTCGAATAATATTATTAGGGCATAACTCATCACAAAAGATATAATTATTGTGCCAAAAACATTTAACGAAATAGATAAACCTACTTCTTTTGCCGTACCAACATCAACACTACCCAAAAGAAAATAAAAAAACATTATTCCTATAATATCGGAAAAAGTACTTTCGTAAATCAAAAATTCCTTTTTTTCTTCATTAAGTTTTTGAACCGAAGGTATAATAATAGCACTACTCAATACTGACAACGGTATTGCAAATAATAATGCACGAAATAAATCTATATTTAAAACCGATTGCAAAACCAATGCAAACAAAATTGATGTTCCGCCAATACCTAAAATTGCTACCAACAGAGCTTTTACAATAAGCCAAATTCTATCTTTGCGTAATTCTAAATCGAGCGATGCTTCAAGCACTATCATAATTAGCCCAATTGTGCCAATTATTTCTAGAAACATACTTAAATCTATATTGGCAACACCGGTAACATTTAATCCGAATTTTATAAAAATACCAAGTAATATTAGCATTAAAACCGATGGTATATTGGTTTTATTTGAAATAATATTAATTATATACGATAATATAATTATTAATGAAGCCCCAATAATTATTTGATAGCTTGTAAACATAACATGTAGTTTTAGTTGTAATAATAATCTGCAACTTGTCGCTGTCTGAAAGGTATTAACCAACCAACTCTAATACCAAAATACAAATCTAGTCTGTCTTTATCATCATATTTTTCTAGTTGAAAATCAAATTTTCTACGACTCTTAGTAAAGCCTTGTGTAAATTCAAATCCAACAATAAAATTGGTTAATCTATTTTTTCCCATATATAAAAAACCTATAAATTCTTGCAAAGCAAAACCATTTACAAGTTTATCGTAACCTTTTTTATAATCATCAAGTATTTGTGGGGTTCGGTTTCCATCGTTTTCTATAAGTATATGATGTTCTAAAAAACCACCTCCAACTGTTGCTAAAATACCTGTGTTTGAATTCCCTTTAGTAATAGGAAAAAGCTTTCCTGCCTTTAGTCCAATATAGTAACCACGTTCGCTCATTTCAATATTTGAGTTATGACCAAATTTATCAGTAATATTACCATCGGAAGTTTTTATTCCATCCATTGTAGTATATGCCTCTTCTTTTAACTCTTTCCCAAAAATGTAATAAGCATCTAAGCCAAAAGTGAAGTTATCTTTTAATTTTAGCCAAAATGTTCCTCCAACATTAAAATTGTTTCCAAATCGAGTTGATAAATCACCTCCAGGTATTTGATAACCAAAATTTACCGATATGCCCGGAATAATTATTTTTTCATCTTTCTTATTTTGAGAAAACAAGCTTATCGAACTTACTAATAAAAATATAATTACTACTTTTTTCATTGTAAGCAAAGATAATGTTTTTAACTATATTTTTATAACTGAATTTAAGAAAATAATTTAAGTATGCTTAATAAATTTAAAATCTTTAAAAAAGTTAAAAAGTAACAAAAACATTAGCTTTATCGTCATAAAATTTTAAATTTACAATGTTTTATATAAAATGAAAAATATGCGTAAACTCTTTAGCGTACTTATTGTTCTTGTGGCATCACAACTTTTCTCTCAAACATGGGATTTAGAAACATGTATTACATATGCTTTAGAGCATAATATACAGGTAAAACAGCAGGAATTAAATACTCAAATTTCGGAAAACACAAATAAGCAAAGTAAAATGGGAGTGTTACCAAATTTAAATGCAAATTTAAATCGTAGCTATTCTTTTGGACGAAGTGTTGACCCTTTTACAAATGAGTTTAATCAAACAAATGCGGTAAACGATAACTATGGAATAAATAGTTCGGTAACACTTTTTAACGGGTTTCAAAAAATTAATTCAATAAAACAAACAAAACTTGATATGCTTGCAAGTTTACAAGATTTGGAGAAAATTAAAAATGATATATCCTTAAATGTAGCTTCATCGTTTTTAACTATTTTGTTTAATCAAGAGCTTTTAAAAATTGCTGAAGACCAAGCAGCTGTTACAAAAACACAGGTAGAACGCACTAGTTCTCTTGTTGATGCAGGTAGTCTTGCAAAAGGCGACTTATTGCAATTAGAATCGCAATATGCAAGCGAAGAATTAAATATTATAAATGCACAAAATCAGCTTGATATTTCAATGTTAACATTAATACAACTGTTAGAATTAGACTCTATTGATAATTTTAAAATAGCAAAACCTAATACCGATAATTTTACTTATGCACCATTACCTGTAATGGAAGAAGTAATAACATTATCTGAAAATTTGCCACAGATAAAAAGTGCAGAGTATAGATTAAGTAGTGCAGAAAAAGGTTTAAGTATAAAAAAAGGTATGCGTTCGCCATCATTAAGTTTAAGTTTGGGGTACAATACTGGTTACTCTGACCAACGACAAATTGTTGATCAAACTACAATGAGTTCGTATAGAAGTGGTTATACCGAGAACTTGATTCCTGTTTATACCTACCAACCAATTAATACTTATATTACAAAACCCTTTTACGACCAAATTGATGATAACAGAAATGCAAGTGTTGGTTTTTCATTAGCCATCCCAATTTTTAATAACTGGCAAGTAAATACATCAATAAACAATGCAAAAATATCAGTTTTGAATTCGAAATACTCATTAGAACTTGAAAAAAATAATCTGGAAAAAGAAATTAAACAACAATATACTGAGGCACTTGCAGCAAAGAAAAAATATAATGCAACTGAAAAAGCATTGTTAGCAAACAAAGAGGCATTTAAATATACACAAGAAAAATTTGATGTCGGATTGGTAAATTCGGTTGATTTTAACATTCAAAAAAATAAACTTATTAAAGCAGAATCTGATTTGTTACAAGCTAAATATGATTATATTTTTAAGCTTAAAATTTTAGATTTTTATATGGGGAAACCTCTTACTTTAAACTAATAAAATGAACAAAACACTTAAATATTTATTAATAGCCACAGCTGTAATTATTGTATTAATAATTATAGGAAAAAAATCAGGAGTTGTAGGTAAAAAGATTATTTTAAAAGTAGCAACCGAAAAAGTTACTAAACGAACTTTAACCGAAACAATTACTGCAAATGGTAAAATACAGCCAAAAACAGAGGTGAAAATTAGTGCCGACGTATCTGGCGAAATTATTGAGCTTTTTGTTGAAGATGGTGATTCTGTTCAACAGGGCGACTTACTATTAAAAATAAATCCTGATATTTATTTGTCAACTATTGAACGATTGCAAGCATCAGTAAATTCATCGAAATCGCAATTACTGCAAACCGAGGCTCAACTTTTGGAAAAAAAGCAGAACTATGATAGAAATAAAAAATTATTCGATAAAGAAACAATCTCAAAAGCTGAATTTGAGAGTATTGAAATTGCGTATAAAATTGCACAAGCAAATCTTTCATCATCACAATTTGCAGTTCAAAGCTCAGAGGCATCGCTAAAAGAGGCAAACGAAAACTTAAGAAAGACCAGTATTTTTGCACCTATTTCGGGTATTGTTACTAAACTTAATGTTGAAAAAGGCGAACGTGTTGTAGGTACTGCACAAATGACCGGTACTGAAATTATGCGAATTGCTAACCTAAATAATATGGAGGTGAAAATTGACGTAAACGAGAACGATATTGTACGTGTAAGTAAAAACGATACTGCACTTATTGAAGTTGACGCATATCTCGATCATAAATTTAAAGGAGTTGTTACAGAAATTGCTAATTCGGCTAACACCGATGGTGTTTCGGCAGACCAAGTAACAAATTTTGAGGTAAAAATAAGAATATTACCCGAATCGTATAAAGAGCTTGTGAAAAAGGATAGACCTTATCCTTTTCGCCCCGGTATGTCGGCATCGGTTGATATACAAACAGAAACTGAATATAATGTGTTAACAGTTCCTATACAGTCGGTTACAGCACGTGCTGATTCGCTTTTACCTGATTCAATGCAACAAAATGAAAATGGCGATTTGCAAGAAATAGTGTTTGTTTACAATAACGATATAGTTAAGATAAGGAAAGTAACTACAGGCATACAAAACGATAGCTATATTCAAATAAAAACAGGACTAAAACCTGATGAAGAGGTTGTTTCTGCTCCTTATACTGCTATCTCAAAAAAGCTAAAAGATAATACTACTGTTGAAAAAGTAGATGAGAAAGATTTATTTTAACCCTGATTATTGCTGCTTTTATCTGCTTTATGAAAAAAAAAATAGGCTATCCTTTTTGGATAGCCTATTTTGTATATTAGAATATATTTTCTTATAAATTAAAAGCCGTTTTTACTTTATCAACATAGTCAAGTTTTTCCCAAGTAAATAGCTCTACTTCAATTTCTTTATCACCCATATATGGAGAATGAAAATGTTTTTTTACTATTCTCGGCTTTCTGCCCATGTGTCCATATGCAGCAGATTCTGAGTATATTGGGTTTCTTAATTTAAGTCTTTCTTCAATTGCTGCCGGTTTTAAATCGAAAATGCTTTTAATTTTTTCAGCAATCTCTCCGTCAGTTAAATCAATATTCGATTTGTTATAAGTATCAACAAATACTCCTACAGGCTCTGCTACACCAATTGCATACGATAATTGAACCAAAATTTCTTCGGTAACACCCGCTGCTACAATGTTTTTTGCAATATGACGTGCAGCATAAGCAGCAGAACGGTCAACCTTACTTGGGTCTTTACCAGAGAAAGCACCGCCACCGTGGGCACCTTTACCGCCGTAAGTATCAACAATTATTTTACGACCTGTTAAACCGGTATCGCCATGAGGTCCACCAATAACAAATTTTCCGGTTGGATTTACATGATAAATTATTTCATCATTAAATAATGCTTGAATATCTTCAGATAATTTTGCTTTAACTCTTGGTATTAAAATGTTAATTACGTCTGATTTAATTTCAGCTAACATTGTATCATCATCATTTTCAATAAACTCATCGTGTTGAGTAGAAACAACAATTGTGTTAATTCTTACAGGTTTGTCATTGTCATCATATTCAATAGTTACCTGCGATTTTGAATCAGGACGAAGATATTTCATTTCTTTGCCTTCGCGTCTGATAGCTGCCAATTCAACCAAAATTAAATGCGATAAATCTAATGATAAAGGCATATAATTAGCTGTTTCTTTACTTGCGTAACCAAACATCATTCCTTGGTCGCCTGCACCTTGCTCTTTTGCTTCGTTTTTATCATTTTCTGAATCTACACCACGATTAATATCGTCGCTTTGCTCGTGTATTGCCGATAAAACTCCACAAGAGTTACCATCAAACTGATATTCACTTTTTGTATAGCCAATATGGTTAATTACATTTCTTGAAATAGACTGCACATCAACATAAGCAGATGTATTAACTTCGCCTGCAAGTACAACCTGACCAGTTGTTACAAGGGTTTCAATAGCTACCTTCGAATTTTTATCGTAAGCTAAAAAGTTGTCTAATAATGCATCAGAAATTTGATCTGATACTTTGTCTGGATGTCCTTCAGAAACTGATTCTGAGGTAAATAGATATCCCATATAAATAAATTTTAATTATTATAATATTGCGGGAAAGTTTATGTTAAAGAGACGTACGCTAAATCTGTAAGTCGGTTTAGCATTTTTTTAGTGGTTGCAATCAACACAAATCTTTCCACTTATTTCACTACAAAGGTAAATATAATTAAGAATTAATCAAAATAATATATTATTTATTTTGAAATAAAAAAACGCCCCAAACTTAGTAGAATTTTATTAAAAATAAAGAAGCTTTAATAATAAACAATTCTTATTTAAAATTATTACTTTTGTTTAAAACATATAGAAATGAAATTTATTGCATTAGAAGGATTAGATGGAGCGGGAAAATCAACTCAATTAAAATTATTAAAACAGTGGTTTTCCGTTAAAGGTTTAAAGTATGAGTATCTTCATTTTCCTCGTACAGAAGCCCCATTTTATGGCGAAATGCTTGCTAAATTTCTTCGTGGCGATTTTGGTAATTTAGACCAAGTTGACCCATATTTAGTAGCAATTTTATATGCAGGAGATAGACGAGATGCATCATTACAGATTGAAAATGCACTAAAAGATGATACTTATGTAATTGTTGATAGGTATGTATATTCTAATATTGCTTATCAATGTGCTAAATTGAAATCTAAAGAAGATAAATCTAAACTTAAGGATTGGATTTTAGATTTAGAATTCGACTATAATAAAATAATTAAGCCTGATATTTCAATATTTTTAGACGTACCTTTCGAGTTTACAAAAAACAGTTTAACAAACAATAGAGGTGGCGATGATAGAGAGTATTTAGAAGGCAAAGAGGATATTCACGAATCTAGCTTGCAGTTTCAGTTAGATGTAAAAGATGTTTATATTGACTTATTGAAAACTGAACATGATTTTTTTAATGTTAGTTGTTTTGACGATAATAATGCAATGTTAGAACCTGAATTAATTTTTTCTCAAATTAGTGAACTGTTAATAAAGAATAAAATAGTTTAAAAATGACATTTGTCATAGCAATTGCATTGTAATTTTTGCTAATATTATGCAAAAAAAATAATGAATATAATATTAACTATTTTAAGCGTTTTTTTTCTTGCAACTTTTGTAAAGAGTTTTCTTAAATGTAAACATGAAAAAAAAATAATTTTTATTTACAGAAGTTTTATAGGGCTGGTATTTATTTTTTCTGGTTTTGTGAAAGCTGTCGACCCATTGGGTTATACATATAAAATTATTGATTATTTTACGGCTTTTGGTTTAGAATCGTTAAATAATTTTGCTTTTTTGTTAGCTATTTTCTTTTCTACAGTTGAGTTTATTATTGGTTTTATGTTGCTGCTTAATGTTAAGGCTAAGATAGCTGCGATAATTGTATTTATTTTTATGTTAGGTTTTACGCCTCTAACATTAATATTGGCAATTACCAATCCTGTTAGTGATTGTGGTTGTTTTGGCGATGCATTGGTAATTACAAATTGGCAAACATTTTGGAAAAATATTGTTATTTTTATTCCAAGTTTGTATCTATTATTAAATAGAAAAAAACTAGTATCTTCTATTGGTAATATAAAACAAATTGGAATCATTGGTGTTGGAGTTTTATCTATAATATATGTTTCTATATATAGTTATAAAAACTTACCAATTATCGATTTTAGGCCTTATAAAATTGGCAATAATATATTGGCGTTGAGTAAGGAGTTTTATGAATTAAACGATTCAATACCGTTAGAAAAAGTTATTATTGATGCAATACCTACAGATAAACGAGAGTATATTGCAGAAAGTACATATTTGTATGAAAAAAATGGAGTGGTAAAAGAATTTACTGAAATACCAGATTCAACATGGGAGTGGAAAGAAACTAAAACAAATGTAATTTCGGAAGGTTATAAACCGCCAATTCATGATTTTTCAATATATAACGATACTGAAGGAGATATAACAGACGTTATATTAAACGATACGGGATATGTTTATTTATTAGTTTCATACAAAATAAATAAATCTAATTTTTTAGGATTTGAGAAAGCAACTCAATTAGCTATTGATTGTAAAAATAAAAATATAAAATTCATTTGCCTAACTGCTAGTACCGATAACGATATATTAGAATTAAAAGATAGTTTAAATAATAAATTTAACTTCAGAATTAATAATGAAATATCAGCACAAACTGAAACAATATATTATTATGAAAAAGATGGCGAGGTACAAGAATTTACCGAAAATGAACAACCTGATAGCGATGATTGGGTTTTAGTGGGCGAGGAGCAAGTAGGAAGTGAACAAGTAAAAGAAAGTACTGACGGCTTTCCATTTAAGTTTTATTCAACCGATGAAACAACATTAAAAACTATTATTAGAGCAAACCCGGGTATTGTGTTATTAAAGCATGGTACAATTATTAATAAATGGCATTATAATAATTTTCCGGATAAGTGTGATTTATAAAAATAAAAAAAGCTCCATAAGGAGCTTTTTTTATTTTTATAATATTTTTTTATTCAGCTGAGCCACCAAGCATCTGCATAAATTTTTCTTTTTCTATTTTAGTAGCACCTGCAGGAATTGCATACTCCTTCTTTTTTACTTTTCCTTTTTTTACTTCAATGGCAGTTGTTATTTGAGTTAGTGCTTCGTCATCATCTTCGTCACCAAGTAAAATTTCAGTTTGAAGTACTATACCACCAATATCAAAATCTTCGTCAGGGTACGGCTCCTTTATATCTTCTGTGTAATAAACAGTCATTTTTTGCTCATCACCTTTTTTGTTTTTTACCGTTACTTTCGCTTTTTTACATTTATAACCTGCAATTGTTTTAGAACCTTCTAATTTTTCCATTTTAATATCAGGCTTATCAGCTGCTTTAGCAGAGTCGCTTTTTTCTTTTTTTGTCCACTGGCCATACATTGTTTGTCCCATTTGGTCTATAACAATTGTAAAGTCATTAGTTTCGTGATTTATTACTGTAAAAAATGAACCCATTGGAGTTATTGTTTTTTCTACTTCCTCAGCTCCAACATAATAAGTAATTTTTTTGTTAGGCATTTGAGTTTCTTCTTGTGTAGAAAGTTCTCTTCCTTCGTAAGAAATTTTATAGGTAATACTTCCTTGAAATCCACTTACTTTTTTCTTCTTTTTTGGACCATTAGCAAAACTATTGATTGATAAAATCATCAATATTACTAAACTAAAAACAGTTATTTTCTTCATTTTATTTATATTAATTTGATTTGTTTAATTGAGACGTACGAAATACAAAGTTTGTTACATTAAATCGTTAATAACATCTTCCATTTCTTTTTTAGATACATTTTTATAGCCTTCAGGTATTTCAAATACCTCACTAGGAACTTTTTCTTTTATTACTCCGGTTGCTGTTACTTTTGTTTTAATATCGAACATTTCATATTGATATTCAAGTAGAACACCATCTATCTCAGGGAAAGGGTTGTTCCAGTTTGGCTCATCAATTTTTATTTCATCGGTATAATAAACAGAAAATGTATAGCTTCCCCAAGTTACATTTGCTTTTTTACATTTATAACCTGCAATTTCTTTTGTTTCTTCTGTAAATTCAATTTTTTTATCTTTCATTGGATTAAATCCAAAACCTTCAGAGTTCCCATCTACTTGATAAAGGTACTTTTTATTCATTATTTTTAATAGAGCAGATTTTTTCTTTGCGTTTACGTCATTAACACCTGCCATTCTAAAAATACCCATCCAACCTTCAACAGATTGAAGATAATATCCCTTTTTAAATTGGATTTTCATTTCGGTAGGCAGTAAACTTATTATAGGTTTTTCGTTTGCATCATCTAAGTACTCAAGTTTGTAATCAATTGTGCCTTCTTTTAATTTTCCTGAAAAGATAGAGCTGTCGCACGATACAAATAAAACTAGTACAGTTATTATAATAATATATCTTTTCATTCAGTTTTTAAATTAACGAAGTACAATAATATAAAATTTTTTCCATTTTTAATAAACTATTGTTAAAAAACATATAGTTTATAATTAAAAAAAATTTTACCAAGTAAGTTTTTCTTTATTTAAAAAAGCATTTATTCCTGATTTACAATCTTTTGTGTTTCTTGCATTTGCATTCATTTCTGATGCGTAATTAAGTCCATCAGTAAAATTATAATGCCATATATTTGCTAAAAGTTTTTTTGTGAGTTCAAGTGAGTCGCCTGATGCACGTTTACAAAGTTTTGTTGCAAAGGCTTTTACATCATTATTTATATTGTCTTTTGTACTTGTGTAGTTTATTAAACCAAGTTCTTTAGCTTCGGTCATACTAATTAATTCTCCTGTAAAAAGTAATTGCTTGGCTTTTGCTTCACCAATTTTACGAATTATAAATACCGATATTATTGCCGGTACAAAACCAATTTTTACTTCGGTAAAGCCAATTTGTGCTTCGGGTACTGCAAAAGAAAAGTCGCAAACAGTAGCTAAACCACCACCACCGGCAATAGCATGTCCTTCAATTTGTGCAATTACAACTTTTTTTAATGTGTAAATTTGTTCAAAAAGTTCTTTTAGATTGTTTGAATCGGCAAGGTTTTCTTCAAAAGTGTTGTTTTGTAGCTCTTGAAGATAGGCAAGGTCGGCTCCGGCACAAAAAGCTTCTCCTTCGGCTTTTAGTACAAGTATTTTTGCTTCGTTATCGTTTTCTGCAATAGTAAAAAGTTCTTTTAAATCTTGTACTAATTGTGGCCCAAGTGCGTTGCGTTTTTCCGGTCTGTTTAAAACAATATAACCAATTCTGTCTTCGCTATAATAATATGCGTATGTTTTTTTTATCATAGTATTATTTTTTTTTAATTATTAAAAGTCCAATTATCATAAATAAAGCATTAATAACAATAAGCTCGAACCCAAATTTATATCCAAAAAGTAAAGTTTCGGAATAATAGTTTAAAATAAATGTTAATATTGGAGCAATAATTGCAATAATTGGAACATATTTATCATTAATATTAATTTTTGAGAATATACCCAAAGCATAAAGACCTAATAGAGGTCCGTAAGTATATCCGGCAACGGTTAGTAATGTTGATATTACACTTGTATCAATAAGCATTTTAAATAGAACAATAACAATAAGTAAAACTATTGATATAAATATGTGTACTTTTTTTCTGATGTTTTTTTTGCGTTTATCGTCGTAGTACTTGTTAATATTTAATATGTCAACAGAAAACGATGTTGTTAGCGATGTTAATGCACTATCGGCACTTGAGTAAGCCGCAGCAATTAATCCTAAAATAAAGAATATTGTTACCGATTGAGGTAAATACCCACCTGTTGCAATTAATGGAAAAAGTTCGTCGGTACGTTCAGGAACTGTAATACCATTTTTTGAAGCGAAAATAAATAACATTGCTCCTAAAATTAAAAATAAAAGGTTTACCGGTATTAGCACCACACTAAACCAAAACATATTTTTTTTTGCATCGCCAATATTTTTACAGCTTAGGTTTTTTTGCATCATATCTTGGTCTAAACCAGTCATTGTAATTGTAATAAATGCACCACCAATAACTTGTTTAAAGAAATTGTTTTTTTCGATAAAACTACCAAAATTGAACATTTTAGAGTAATCGGTATCGAAAACTGTTGAAAACATTTCAGGTACGGTATAATTTAAACTTGTGCTTATATAGTATATAGCAAATCCAACAGCAATAAGCATAAAGGCTGTTTGTAAAGTATCTGTCCAAATAATTGTTTTTATACCGCCTTTGTTTGTATATAACCAAATTAATAAAATTGTGATGGCAACAGTTACTACAAATGGTAGGTTTAGACTATCAAAAATTGTAATTTGTAGTACATTCGCAACTAAAAATAAACGAAACGATGCTCCTAAAATACGCGATATAAGAAAGAAAATAGCTCCTGTTTTGTAACTGCGTTTTCCAAAACGAGTTTCTAAATAAGAGTATATTGATGTTAAATTAAGTCTGTAATAAAGTGGCATTAAAACGGTTGTAACCACAGCGTAACCTATAAAATAGCCAAACACAACTTGCATATAATAAAAGTTGCTACTGCCAACCCAGCCGGGTACCGAAATAAATGTAACACCCGAGAGTGATGCACCAATCATACCAAAAGCAACAATATACCATGGCGATTTTTTATTGCCTAAAAAGAATGAGTTATTATCAGCTCCACGCGATGTAAAATATGCTATACCTATTAAGAAAATAAAGTATATAATTATTACCGTTACAATTAATGTTGTGTTCAATACTGTGTTTTATTTTAAAAAACCGAAAGTAATTATTTATTGTTAAATTTTAGAATTTTGTTGATAAGTTATTAATGTGTTAATTAGGGCAAACTCATACTTTATATTTTGCTTATTTGTTGATTCGCTTATTTGTTTAACAAATAGTTATTTACGCAGAAATATGAATGTTCTGTATATTTATTTATGCAGAAATAAAAATATTAAACTAATCAACAATTAAACAATTGTAACTACTAAATATATAGGAATATAATTACAAATAATATATGCGTTAAAATGAATCTCCTCGCCGCAAGCGGACGAGGTATCGTTTTTGAATACTATTCTTTTATACGTCCCAAGGGACGGGGAATTAAACCCAAACAGATTAAAAGTGTGAGTCTGCCCTGATGTGTTAATTGATTAACCCACATTATTCATTGTTAATTATACATTGTTTTTATATCTTTGAAGTGAAAATAATTAAAACAAAATATATGTACACAGATTATAAAGAGTTTTTGACAAAAGAACTCACAGCAATAAAAGATGCTGGTTTATTTAAAAATGAGAGAGTTATAACATCGGCACAGGGTGCAGAAATTGAAGTTGGTGGCAATAAAGTGCTTAACTTTTGTATGAATAATTACCTAGGATTATCTAATAGTCCGGAGTTAATTGATGCTGCAAAAGAGGCAATGGATACACGTGGATATGGTATGTCGTCGGTACGTTTTATATGCGGAACACAAGATTTACACAAAGAATTAGAAGCGAAAATAGCTAAATTTTTTGGTACAGAAGATACAATTCTTTATGCTGCTGCTTTCGATGCTAATGGCGGAGTATTTGAACCTCTTTTTGGCGAAGAAGATGCAATTATATCAGATTCTTTAAATCATGCATCAATTATTGATGGTGTACGTTTGAGTAAGCCTGTGCGTTATCGTTATAAGAATGCAGATATGGCCGATTTAGAAGATAAATTAAAACTTTCGCAAGCTCAACGATATAGAATTATTGTAACTGATGGTGTTTTTTCAATGGACGGTAATGTTGCTCCAATGGATAAAATTAAAGAACTTGCTGATAAGTATAATGCTCTTATTATGATTGACGAAAGCCATTCGGCAGGAGTTGTTGGTAAAACAGGACGTGGTGTTACAGAGCTTTTTAATCTTAAAGGTGAAATTGAAATTATAACAGGAACACTTGGTAAAGCGTTTGGTGGAGCTATAGGTGGTTTTACAACAGGTAAAAAAGAAATTATTGATATGTTGCGTCAACGTTCTCGTCCATATTTATTCTCAAATTCGATACCTCCAATGGTTGCAAATGCCGGAATAAGAATGTTTGATATGGTTTCTGAAACAACTCATTTGCAAGATAAATTACATTCAAACACCGATTATTTTGTTGCAAAAATGCTTGATGCTGGTTTCGATATTAAACCAACAAAATCGGCAATTTGTGCTGTAATGCTTTACGATGCAAAATTATCGCAAGAGTTTGCTTCAGCTTTATTAAAAGAAGGTATTTATGTAATTGGATTCTATTTTCCTGTTGTACCTCGTGGCGAAGCTCGAATTCGAGTTCAGCTTTCAGCTGCTCACGAACAGGCACAGCTTGATAAAGCTATTGCTGCGTTTACAAAGGTTGGTAAAGAGCTTAGTGTAATTAAGTAATACTATTTATATTTAAAAGATACTTCGGCTACGTTCAGTATGATGATTTAGTGTTTAGGTTTACTTGTAAAAATAAATATTTTGTCATTCTGAATGTAGTGAAGAATCTAATCAATATGAAAGAAAATAAGTTAATAATAGGAAATAGAATACCAAAAGACTATTTTATTACTAGTGGAGTGGGCGAGAGCGATATAACTACTCATGCCGGCTCGTTTCATTTGGCATTGAAAGATGCAGGTATTGAATCTGCAAATATTATTACATACTCATCAATATTACCGGCTATTGCTACCGAAAAGCCAAAACCAAAAATTACTCATGGCGAGGTAATGGAAAGTATTATGGCTGTTGCAAATGGGAGTAAAGGCGAACGCCTTACGGCAGGTATTATTATTGGTTGGTTATACAATAAAAATACAGGTGAAAAATTTGGTGGTTTAGTGTCAGAATTTAACGGTAGTTTTCCTGAGGAAGTTATAAAACAGCAGTTAAAAGATAGTTTACAAGAAATTTACAAAAATGGTTTTTCTGATAAGTACGATTTAAAGGATCCAAAAATATTTGTTAAAACTTTTGTTTCAGAGAAACAATACGGAACTGCATTGGTGGCTATTTGTTTTAGCTCTTATGAATACCCGATTTTAAAATGATAAAAAAGAATGAAAATTAAATATGTAATTTTATTGGGGTTATTTTTTACTATTATCGATGTTTTTGGTCAACAAACAATAGATTATGGTGTTAGACAAACAATTTATAGAAATGGAATAGGTTTGGGTAGTGTTATTGCAGTTGTTGCCTCGTGGGAACGTAACAAATCAATATTGTTTGCAATATTACATGGTATTTTAGGGTGGCTTTATGTTATTTATTATGCTATTACGCGCTAATGTTTAGATTTTGCAAATATGCGTAAGTAATCTGATTTTTTGTATTTAACTGTGAGTTTACTATATCTCACAGTTGTCGTTATTTTTTTTGTTGTAATGTCTAACAACTACAGTTTTACCAATAACATAACCAATAAGTGCAATAATTACAGAGTAATTACCTACATCTTCAACAAGTTCAAATTCGTTAATAATAATAAGAATTGTTGCTGCTACAATAACAAAAATTATATCGTAAATAAATGTTTTGTTTTTCATTATTTTATATAAATATGGCGAAGAAATTATTTTTTCTTCGCCATTTATTATTAGATTCTTATTTTTATCTTAAAACAGTTTGTTCTCTATCAGGGCCAAGCGAAACAATTGAAACTTTTACACCTGTTTCTTTTTCAATAAAAGTAATATAGTCTTTCATTTCAGAAGGGAAATTGTTGTATGATTTTAAATCAGATGTTTTTGTATTCCATCCTTTAAACTCTTTATAGACAGGTTTCCATCCTTCAATATCAAAGGGCATGGTTTCTGATATAGTACCGTCTTTTTCGTATGCAGTAGCAATTTTTATAGTTTCAAAACTATCTAAAACATCAGCCTTAGTCATTATTAAATCTGTTATACCATTTATCATAACAACGTATTTTAATAACACTAAATCCATCCAGCCACAGCGACGAGGACGACCTGTTGTTGCGCCAAACTCATGACCTTCAGCCCTAAGCTTTTCGCCGGTTTCATCGAAAAGCTCAGTAGTAAAAGGTCCGCTGCCAACACGAGTGATATAGGCTTTAAAAATACCGTAAACTTTTCCTATTTTATTGGGGGCAATACCAAGCCCTATACAAGCACCTGCACTAACAGTGTTCGATGATGTTACAAAAGGGTATGTCCCAAAATCTATGTCAAGCAAGGTTCCTTGTGCTCCTTCGGCAAGTATTGTTTTATTTTTATTGATGTATTCGTTTACTTCAAACTCGCTATCAATGTGCGTGAATTTTCGTAAAACTTCAATTGCATCCATAAACTCTATGTTTACAGATTTTTCATCAAAACTTGTATTAAATTGTTTTAATATGTTTTGATGTTTGTTTACTAAAGCATTATATTTTTCAGTAAAGTCAGATTCCGATATGTTTCCTACGCGTAAACCATTTCTACCGGTTTTGTCCATATAAGTGGGACCAATACCTTTTAGAGTTGAGCCAATTTTAG
Organism: uncultured Bacteroidales bacterium; assembly: GCA_947311115.1. Lineage (GTDB taxonomy): Bacteria > Bacteroidota > Bacteroidia > Bacteroidales > JAFGXI01 > DYMG01. The sequence goes on from CAMZKE010000078.1 coordinate 18,968, forward strand.
TTTTACCTTTTGCTGTTTCTGATGCAGCATCTAATGCCTTGTGTGAAGGAATTATTAAATGTGCTTTCTTCGATATTACTATATTATCGTAGGGATTGACTCCCATTTTAATTAAATCATCGACTTCAGCTTTAAAAAGAATTGGGTCTATTACAACTCCGTTTCCAATTAAATTAACTGTTCCTTCGTGAAAAATACCTGAAGGAATAGTGTGTAAAACATGTTTTATACCGTTAAATTCTAACGAATGCCCTGCATTTGGACCTCCTTGAAATCTTGCTATAACATCGTAGTTTTGTGATAAATAATCAACAATCTTACCTTTTCCTTCGTCGCCCCATTGTAGGCCTAATAATACATCTACTTTCATTAAAATAATGACTTAATTTTTATATTCAAAAACTTGCACAAGTTAGCTAATAAATTAGAAATTACATCTAATAAATTTGAACAAAATTGCTAATCTTGTTAACAATTAATTTGTTTTAAATTTAAATTCTATTTTAGCAAAATCTTGGTTTGCTTTTTCAATTTTACCTTTTAGATTTTCTTTATAATTCTTAGATTTTTTGGCAATTTCTTCGTTGCTAAGCGAAAGTATTTGTACAGCTAAAAGAGCTGCATTTAGCGAAGCGTTAATTCCAACAGTTGCTACAGGAATACCCGGAGGCATTTGTACAATTGCCAATAGCGAGTCCATACCATCTAATGTTGCATTAATTGGCACTCCAATAACAGGAAGATTTGTTCCTGCAGCTATTACACCAGGTAAATGAGCTGCCATTCCTGCTGCAGCAATTATTATTTTTATACCTCTAGATTCAGCATTTTTCGAAAACTCTTCAACTTTTTCAGGTGTACGGTGTGCAGATAAAGCATTAATTTCAAAAGGTATTTCTAAGTCGTTTAAAAGTGTAGCAGCCTTTTCCATAACTTTCCAGTCTGAAGTGCTACCCATAATTATACTAACAATAGGATTCATTTTTTAAATTTTATTATTTATCACAAAAATAGTTTTAATAAAAATATATTAGGCAAATTATTTTTTAAACTTTATGAACATTCATGTTTTAAACTTTTATGTTTATAAACTTTTCTCTACTTTTGAATAAAACATAATTGTATGGAGAATATAAAAATTTTAGATAAAGAGTTTAAGCCATATTTAAGTGCTGCTGAAATTCAAACAAAAATATCAGTTATTGCAAGTAAATTAAATAAGCATTTAGATGGTAAAGACCCATTGTTTATGGGTATTTTAAATGGTTCGTTTATGTTTGCATCTGATTTGTATAAGCAAATTACTGTACCAAGTCAGATTACGTTTTTAAAACTAGCATCGTATCAAGGAACAGGCAGTACAGGAAAGGTTAAGCGATTGATTGGCATTAATGAGGATATTAAAAATAAAACTGTTGTTATTGTTGAAGATATTGTTGATACGGGAGTTACTTTAGATAGTATAATTAAACAACTTAGAGGTTACGAACCAAAAGAAATAATTGTTGTAACTCTTATGTTTAAACCTGAGGCTTATACAAAAGATTTTAAAGTCGATTATTATGCTTTTGATATTCCTAACGATTTTATTGTTGGTTATGGCCTCGATTATGACGGTTATGGACGTAATCTTGCAGATATTTATGTAATAAATGAATAAAATTTAATCAGCAAAACCAAAAATATTATACGCTATAAATGGTGTTAACTTAAATAAATATAATATGTTAAAACTTAGAAATAATTATTGGTTTAGTATAATAACTGCTGTTTTACTAATTGTATTATTTTGGTATTTTAGTAATATTGTAGTTTATATACTTTTAGCGTATATAGTTTCGTTAATAGGTTCGCCAATTAGTTATTTATTAAGTAAAATAAAGATAGGTAAGTATAGGTTAAGTAATGGATTAAAGGCATTTGTGAGTTTGTTTTCTATATGGCTAATTATCTTTATGCTTTTTAGAATTTTTATTCCAATAGTAGGGTATGAAATAAAAACTTTATCTGCTATTGATATAGATAGAGTAGGCGTTGTTTTTGAAGAACCTATAAGTTTTGTAGAAAATACTTTTTACGAATTAAATTCTGATGATACTGAGTTTAAAACATTCTTATCAGAAAAAATGCGTTCAGTGTTAAAAGGTTCGTTTTTTAAAGAAATATTTGGTGCTTTTTCATCAGTATTAGGTAATGTTTTTATGGGGATATTCTCTATTTCATTTATTGCATTTTTCTTTTTGAAAGATAATTATTTGTTTTATAGAAGTGTTTTGCTTTTGGTTCCTGATAAATACGATTCACGAGTTAAACACGCAATGTTAAAAACTCAAAAATTATTATCGCGTTATTTTATAGGTTTGTTTGTTGAAGTTAGTTTGGTTGCAACATTAATAACAATAGGTTTATTAATTGTTGGTATTCAGTTTCAGCACGCAATAGTAATTGGATTGTTTGCAGGTTTGTTAAATATTATTCCTTATGTTGGACCAATAATTGGAGCAGTATTTGGAATGTTAGTAGTTTTAATAATTAATTTAAACCTCGAAATGTACGATATATTACCAATTTTGGGCTTTACAGGTTTGGTGTTTATGGTAGTTCAATTATCCGATAATATTATTTTTCAGCCAATAATTTATTCAAATAGTGTTGATGCTCACCCGCTTGAAATATTTTTAGTGATAATTGCAGCAGGTAGTGTAGCCGGTATTGTTGGAATGATTTTAGCTGTTCCTACTTATACTATTTTTAGAGTTTTTGCCGCTACATTTTTAAAGCAATTCAAAGTAATGAGTACTTTAACTAAAAATATTAATAAAGCATAACAGTAAATATGGGAAGCTTTAGCTTTACACGCCAAGAAAGAAGAGGAGTGTTGTATATTGCAGTTATAATTTTAATTACAATTGCTTTTAGATATTTTATGCCAGATTTTATTAACGATGATACAAAGTTTGAAACTAAAAAATTTGAAAGTGAAATTAAGCAATTTGAAAATAGACAAGCTATATTGACAAAAGAGGCTGATGAAAAACGTGAAAAATATAAAAAGCCTCAATATATTAGTTATAGTAAAAAGTCGTATAAATCGTATAAGAAGAATAAATCAGCAAAATATTATAAATTCAATCCAAATACAGCAAAAATAACTGATTGGAAAAGTTTTGGATTTTCAGAAAAACAATCAAAAGTTATAGTAAAATTTATCGAAAAATCGGGAGGTGTAAAATCGAAAAGCGAGCTTAAAAATATTTTTGTTATTGATGAACGTAAATATCGTGAATTATATCCGTTTATTAATATTGAGGAGCTTGCAGATATAAATAGTATAAAAACAGATTACAATGTTGATGCAAAAAATAAAATAGAACTCAATTCGGCAACTGTAAATCAGCTTATGAGTGTAAAAGGAATTGGTAAGAAAACAGCTGAACGAATACTAAAATATAGGAATATTTTAGGCGGTTTTTATTCGTTAACCCAGTTAAACGAAGTTTATGGTATTAGCGAAGAAAATTATATGAAAATGAAACTGCAATTAAAAATTAATCGATTAGCAATAAAAAGAATAAATGTAAATTTTGCAGATAAACAAGAGCTTGCTCATAATCCTTATATTAGTTTCGAAGAAGCAAAAAATATTATTAAATTTAAAATTAACAATGGTGCATTTAAAAGTGTAAACGATTTATTTGTAAATCAATTAGTTACTAATGAAAAACTCAGGTATTATTTAACTATTGAATAATAATATTTTACACATAAATGGGCGTGAAATTAATAAAATAACAAAAATTCTTAAACTTTCATAATCGCTATTGCAAAGCATAATAAACCTTATATTTTTACAGAAAATAGAATATATGAAAGTGTTTTTACTTTTTCTGGGTGTTACAATTCTTTTTCTTATCGACTTTTATGTGTTAAAAGCAACAAAGCATATTTTTAGTTTTTCTATTTATAAATCAATACTTTTTAATATAATTTATTGGTTGCCATTTGCTATAATATTAATAACAAGTATTTATGGCATCTATATATTAAAAGAAACATATAGAACATTATATTTTAGTGTGCTTTTTACAAGTATTGTGTTATTGTATATTCCAAAAATTAATATAGTTATTTTTTATTCTATTGAGTATGTAATTAGTTTGTTTTTTAATAATTATACAATAATTACAAAAATAGGTATGGCGTTGTCATTACTAACATTTTTATTTGTTTTACATGGAATAACAGTAAATAAAGATAATTTTAGAGTTAGAACAAAAGAGGTGTATTTTGAAAATTTACCAGATAGTTTTGATGGGTTTAAAATTGTACAAGTTTCCGATATTCATATTGGTAGTTATGGAAAATCAACAAAAAGTGTTGATAAGGCCGTAAAGTTAATTAATACAGAGAATCCTGATTTAATACTTTTTACAGGTGATTTGGTTAATAATATTGCAGAAGAAGTAAATGGGTTTGAGCAATCTTTTAATAAACTAAATTCTAAATATGGAAAATATTCTATACTTGGTAATCACGATTATGGTGATTATTATAAATGGAAAAATAACAAACAAAAACAACAGAATTTAAACAACCTAATAGCTAAACATAAAGATATTGGATTTAATATATTATTAAATGCAAATATAAAAATTGGAATTCAAACTGATTCAATTCTATTAGCAGGTGTTGAAAATTGGGGAAAACCACCTTTTCCTCAGTTGGGAGATATAGATAAAGCTTTATATGGAAATACGAAAGATTATTTTACTATATTAATGTCGCACGATCCATCGCATTGGCGAGCAAAAATAATTGACAAAACAAATATAGCATTAACTCTTAGTGGACATACTCATGCAATGCAAGCAGGAATTGAAATTGGTAGTTTTCAATGGTCGCCTGTTAGTATTAAATACAAGGAGTGGGGTGGACTATACTCTGAAAACAACCAATATTTGTATGTAAATAGAGGGCTTGGTTATTTGGGTTTACTTGGCAGGATAGGTATTCGTCCTGAAATTACAGTTATTGTTTTGCACAAGAAGTAATTTTTTTTACCTATATAACTTAAGTTTTAATTTTAGCTTCATATATTGTAAATTTGTGAACAAAGCTAAAAACTATGGATAATTTTGAGTTATACAACCCAACAAAACTAATTTTTGGAGAAAATAGAATATCTGACTTATCAAAATATTTAGATAGAAACCATAAATTAATGCTTACTTTTGGAATGGGTAGTGTTAAGCAAAATGGTATTTATAATAAAATTACAAGCATTTTAAACGACTATAATTATATAGAATTCTGGGGTATTGAGCCAAATCCAAAATACGAAACACTGTTAAAAGCCATAGAAATAGCAAGAGAAAATGAAGTTGATTTTTTATTAGCCATTGGAGGTGGCTCAGTTATTGATGGAACAAAATTTATATCTGCATCAATAAATTTTAAAGGCGATACTTGGAATATTTTATCAAAATCGGCAAAAATTAATACAGTTATTCCTTTCGGAACTGTTTTAACACTACCAGCCACAGGCTCAGAAATGAATTCAGCCGCAGTAATAAGTAGAATAGAAACTAAAGAAAAAATGGTTTTTCTTTCAGAAAAATGTTTCCCTAAGTTTTCTATTTTAGATATTTCTGTAATAAATTCTTTGCCAAAAAATCAAATTGCAAATGGTATTATCGATAGTTTTATTCATACTACAGAGCAGTATATGACATATAATACTGATGCAAAAATACAAGATAGTTTTGCCGAAGGTATTTTAAAAACACTAATTTGTGACGGTCAAAAAGTATATAAAGATAATAATAACAAAGATGCATGTAAAAACTATATGTTCTCTGCAACAATGGCATTAAATGGTTTAATATCAAGTGGTGTTCCTACCGATTGGTCTATTCATACAATTGGTCATGAGTTAACCGCATTACATAATATAGACCATGCTGTTACATTGGCTATAATTTTACCATCGCTATACAAAATAATGCTTAATGAAAAACTCGGTAAATTAGTGCAATACGCAGAAAATGTTTGGGGAATAAAAAATGGTACAGATAAAGAAAAAGCACTATTGGCAATAGATAAAACAGAAGAGTTTTTTCAATCATTAGGTGTTTCTACAAAATTAGATGATTATATTGATGATAAAAATAAAACTATAAATGAGATAATTAACAGATTCAAAAATAGAAAATGGACCAATATTGGTGAAAATGGTATTATAAATATTTCAAAAATTAAAGAAATTTTACTTAATTGTTAATCTGAACAATATTTTAAATACATTGCAATTATAAAACTATGAATAAAGTAACAATAGCAAGAGAGAAATACAGACCAGAGTTTATAAAACTTATGTTTATTGCAGAAGCTCCACCTTGTAGCGATGATAGATTTTTTTATTTTGAAGATGTAAAAAAAGGCGATTCATTATTTTTACACATTATCAGAGCTGTTTTTCCAGATTTAGAAAATTGGGAAACAAAACAGATTCGTGCAAAAAAAGAAGAACTTTTATATCGTTTTAAAGATGCAGGATATTTTTTAGAGGATAGTGCTTCAGAGTCAATACCAAAAGGAACAACAACAAGAAACAAAGAACGCATAATTACTGAAAGTCAACAAGATTTAAGAAATAGGATAGAGCCTTATAAAAAGCATACTAAATTTGTATTACTATCGGCTACAGTATTTAAAGTTAACTATTTATTTTTAAAAGAAGCAGGTTTTAATATTTTAAATCAGGTAGCTATTCCGTTTCCGGGAAGTGGACAACAAAATAAATTTAAAAAACTTATTGCAGACCTTGATTTAAGTTGAAATATATCAATGTGGGTTTTAAATAGCAATAAAAAATATTTAACTTTACGCTCTAAATAATAAAAGCTAAATGCGTAAATTTTCAGCAAATTATATATTCGATGGGAGAGGTAATTTTTTAAAAAATGCTATTCTTATTTTAGATGATGATAATTCGGTAGTAGAGTTAATAGACACTAAAGGGAAACTTAGAGAAGAAAATAATTTAGAATTTTATAACGGAATAATAACTCCCGGTTTTATTAATGCTCATTGTCATTTAGAATTATCTCATTTAAAACATTATATTGAACAAAAAACTAAATTACCTGTTTTTTTGCAAAAAGTGTTAGAGTTAAAAATAACAGAAGAAAATAATCAGATAAATGCGATAAAAAATGCAGATGAGCTAATGCAACAAGAAGGTATTGTAGCTGTAGGCGATATTTCTAATACCGATAAAAGTTTTGAGATAAAAAGTAAAAGCCATATTAAATATCATACATTTATTGAGCTTGTTGGACCAGATAAAAATACAATTGATAATATAATTGAATTTGCAACAAATTTAAAGCAGAAAGCAGAGCAATTTAATATTAAAAATAATTATGTTCCTCATGCAACTTACTCTGTATCAGAAAAGTTATTAAAATTTATTACCGACGATGCATACAAAACAAATTCAATAATAAGTATTCATAATCAGGAAACTGCAAGCGAAAACCAGATGTTTATTGAAGCTAAAGGTGAACTTATTTATGCATTAAAAAAAATAAATCCGTTTTACGCTAATTTTAAGCCAACATATTTTAATTCACTACCATCAACATTAGTGCATTTACCTAAGTGTAATAAAACTATGATGGTGCATAATACATATACAACACCAAAAGATATACATTGGGTAAACGATTATACAAAATATGCATACTGGTGTTTATGTCCTAATTCTAACCTGTTTATAGAAGGTAAATTACCTGATATTAATATTTTTACTGATGAAAAAGTTTGTATAGGAACCGATAGTTTGGCATCAAACACAAACTTATCGATACTCGAAGAAATAAAAACTATTAATAATAATTTTACAGAAATTCCGTTGTCGAAAATACTTACTTGGGCTACATATAACGGTGCAGAAGCTTTAGATTTACAATTTAAACTTGGTAGTTTCGAGAAAGGCAAACAGCCAGGAGTAAATCTTATAGAAAATATTAATTTTGATAACATGAGATTAAAAAATGAGAGTATTGTAAAAAAACTTTTGTAAGGTTTTTAAAAAATAACGACTAATATATTTATGAGTACAAGAAAAACAGTATTAATAACAGGAGCATCAAGCGGAATAGGAAAAGATTTAGCTTATATTTATGCACAAAAAACAAATAATATAGTATTAGTTGCTAGAAGAATAGATAAATTAAGCAAAATAAAATCTGATATTGAAAAAAAATACAAAGTAGATGTATATATTTTTGAGCAAGATTTATCGCAGAAAGATAGTGCTGATTTACTATTTAAGAAGCTTGTTGATTTAAATATTGATATATTAGTTAATAATGCAGGTTTTGGAATAAAAGAAATATTTAAAGAGGTTGATATTGAGCGAGTAACCGATATGCTAATGTTGAATATTGTAACACTAACAAGATTAACAAAGCTTTTTGCCGATAAAATGCTTAAATCAAGCGGTGGTAAAATTGTAAATATAGCATCAACAGCTGCTTTTCAGGCAATACCAACATTTGCCGCTTACGCAGCAAGTAAAGCTTATGTTTTGCATTTTACCGAGGCTCTTGCATCAGAATATAAAAATACAAATGTTAATTTTATTGCAATATGTCCGGGAGCAACACAGTCTGAATTTATGGATACTGCAAATGTTAAAAATGTTAAATTTTTAAAAATGCCAACATCTAAACAAGTTGCAGAATATATATATAAATCAGTACAAAATAATACAACAACAGCTATACATGGGCTTGCAAATAAATTTTTAGTATTTATGTTACGGTTTTCTCCAAGAAAATTAAATACTTATATTGCAGCAAAATTTTTCGATTAAGCAACCTTATTAGGTGAAATTTAGTTATAAATAAACAATATAAACTTTTTAAAATGAAAAAAACAGTTCTACTATTATTAACAAACTTGTTTATATCAGGTTTTTTATTTGCTCAGATTAGTCATGGCGGAATACCAAAGTCGTTTACGTATAATAACGGTATCAATATTCCTACAATAAAAATGGAAAAGCAAAACCCTCGTCCGTATATCGAAGAAGATATTAAACGTGATGAGTTTAAAGATCATACTTGGCGATTTGGAATAAATATTCCGGTTGATATTGATGTAAAAAAACAATCGGTTGTTGAGAATATTTCAAACGGAAAGTTATATCGAATGCGAATATATTCTGAGGGAGCTGTATCAATAAATTTTAGATTTAGTAAATATAAATTGCCTAAAGGAGCAAGCGTATTTATTTATAACGATACGCAAGATCAAATTCTTGGTGCTTTTACATCAGAAAACAATAAAAAACATGGTAAATTAGGAGTATCTTTACTTTTTGCCGATGCTATTACAATTGAATATTTTGAGCCAAATAATGCAGAATTTTCTGGTTTATTACATATTGATAGAGTAACTCATGGGTACAGAAGTGCATACCAATATGTTGCAGATAAAGGATTTGGAAGCTCCGGTTCGTGTAATAACGATGTGGTTTGTACCGAGGCAGACCCTTGGGCTTACGAAATAAAATCGGTTGCAATGCTTGTTTCCGGAGGAAGTGGTTTTTGTTCAGGTGCTTTGGTAAATAATACAGCTGAAGATGAAACACCATATTTTTTAACAGCTAATCATTGTTATAGCGACCCAACCGACTGGGTTTTTTGGTTTAATTGGCATCGCGAAGGCTGTCAAACGGGAGTGGCATCTTCTCACGATGATATTTCAGGAGCAACTCTTAAAGCCAGAAATGCCGATTCCGATTTCTGTTTGGTGGAACTTAGCACCTCAGTTCCTGCAAATTATATGGTATTTTATTCAGGTTGGGATAAACGCGATGTTGCTGATAATTCATCAGTAGGTATTCATCACCCAAGTGGAGATGTAAAGAAAATTTCATGGGATAACAATCCTAATTCGTCATCAGATTATGAGCCAAGTGCATATTTACCGGATTCGCATTGGAAAATATCTAATTGGGACGATGGTACTACCGAAGGTGGATCGTCAGGTTCGCCATTGTTTAATCAAGACCACAGAATTATTGGTCAGTTGCATGGCGGTTGGGCTTCGTGTTCAAATAACAGTTCTGATTATTATGGCAAATTTTCAATGTCGTGGGATAGAAGTACAGATTCTACAGCTCAGTTAAAACATTGGCTCGATCCTCAAAATACAAACCCCGATTTTATCGATGGTTTTGCACCAACAATGCCTGTTGTTGATGCCCAATTATTAAGTATTGAGAAGCCTATCGCTACTTATTGCGATGAAGAAACAATAACTCCTACTGTTGTTATAAAAAATTTAGGCTCAGATAATTTAACCACTTGTAATATTAATTATATTATTGATGGCGGAGTACCTGTAACTCAAGCATGGACAGGTAATTTGCAAACATTTGCTAGTGAAACTGTTACTTTCACTGATATTCCGTTAACTTTTGGAAATCATGTTTTTATGGCTTATATTGGCGAGCCAAATGGCATTACAGATACTATTAATGGAAACGATACATTAATCAAAACTTTCGATGTTTTAGATATTTCAGGGCAAGGCTTACCAATAACCGAAGATTTTGAAAATACTCCGTTTCCTTCAGCAGATTGGGAAATAGTAAATTTGGATAATTCTACAACCTGGCAAAGAAACACAAATGCTTCAGGAAATGGAGCAAGTACCGCATGTGCTTATGTGAAATGTTCAAGTTATGATGCTTCAGGTCAGTTAGATAATCTTTTAACACCTTGGTTTTTAATCCCAAATAATGCTGTTCCAAAATTAACATTTAATGTTGCTTATCGCAGATATAGTAGTACTTGGTACGACGGATTAAAAGTTTTAATAACAAACGATTGTGGTACAACTTGGACTGAATTATATTCAAAATCAGGTTCAACATTAGCCACCGGTGCTGATATGACAACAGAATTTATCCCAACACAAGCTAGCGATTGGAGAACCGATACTGTTGATTTATCGGCATATTATGGTCAAAAAGTGAGAATAAAATTTCAAAGTGTAAATGGTTATGGTAATAATATTTATATTGATGATATTAAAATAGATTATATTACAAATGTTAACTCTATTGATGATGGTAATTTTGTAATTTATCCTAATCCTGCAAAAGAAATAATAACAATTTATAACGATATATTTGTTATTAATGATATCGATATTATTGATGTTACAGGTAAAATTACAAAACATATTAGTGTGGAAAATAATCAAATATCAATAGATATAACCGATTTAGAAAAAGGAGTGTATTTTGTAACTATTAATACAGATAAATCGAAGATTATCAAGAAATTGATAATAGAATAAAACTAATAGTCTTTTAGTTAGTAAAAAGATACCGTCTATTTTTCAGATGGTATCTTTTTTTGTTCAAAACTAAGTAAATAAACACTTAATCAATTAAACAAGTTTTTCTATCTTTGGCTTATGCAAAAAAAGATATTTATTTTAGATGCTTACGCATTAATTTTTAGAGCATATTATGCTTTTATAAAACGTCCGATAATTAACTCAAAAGGATTAAATACATCGGCAATATTTGGTTTTACAAATACTTTGTTTGAGCTTTTATTAAACGAAAAGCCAGAATATATTTCGGTTGCTTTCGATTATCCGGCAGCAAACTTACGTCATAAAATGTACCCTGATTACAAGGCAAACAGAAGTGCAACGCCTGAAGATATAAAATTAGCTGTTCCGTATATCAAAGAAATTTTAAAAGCTTTAAATATTCCTATTTATGAAATTGAAGGATATGAAGCTGACGATACAATAGGTACATTGGCTAAAAAAGCAGAGAAAGAAGGGTTTACAGTTTATATGATGACTCCTGATAAAGATTTTGCTCAACTTGTATCGGAAAATATATTTATGTACAAGCCAAAACGTATGGGAGACGGTACCGATATTCTTGGAGTTGAAGAGGTACTCGCAAAATTTAAGATTGAAAATCCTAAGCAAGTAATCGATATTTTAGGACTTTGGGGTGATAGTGCAGATAATATACCTGGAGCTCCGGGCGTAGGAGAGAAGGGCTCTCAAAAGCTTATTAGCCAATACGGTTCTATTGAAAATTTACTTGAGCATACTCATGAATTAAAAGGTAAATTAAAAGAAAATTTAGAGACTTTTAAAGAACAAATTATTCTTTCTAAAGATTTAGCAACTATACGTTTAGATGTTCCTGTTGAGTTTTCGCCAGATAAAACAAAATTAACTCAACCTGATGTAAATAAAATTAATGAGCTTTTCCAAGAATTAGATTTTAAAATGTTGATGAGTAAATTTCAGCGTTACCTAAATTCTAGTCATAACGAAAACAACGAATTAATTATGACTTCGCCGGTTGCAGAACCTCAAAAAGAAGCAATTCAGGGCGATTTATTCGCATCGATGGGTGTTGATACAACAAGTAATAAGCAAACAATTGAGGATATAAAACCTAATTATAAACTTGTACAAACCGATGCTGAAATTTCGGAATTAATTAAAATTTTGGAAAATTCAAACGAATTTTGTTTTGATACAGAAACTACAAGTATAAAAGCTGTTGAGGCTGAGCTTGTGGGTATTTCGTTTTCTGTAAAAGAAAACGAAGCCTTTTATATGCCAATTAGTTCTGATTATGAAAAAGCTAAAGAACAAATTAATAAATTTTCAAACATCTTTAATGATGAAAATAAGCTAAAAATTGGGCAAAATATTAAATACGATATTATTGTGTTAAACAATTATCAGCTTGATGTACAATATCCGCTTTTTGATACAATGATTGCACATTATTTAATTGAGCCTGACCAAAGGCATAATATGGATTTTTTAGCAGATACTTACCTAGATTATAAAACCATTAAAATAGATGAACTTATTGGCAAAAAAGGAAAAAATCAATTAAAAATGGGTAACATACCTGTTGAAACGGTTAAAGATTATGCTTGCGAAGATGCCGATATTACTTTAAAACTTAAAAATATTCTTTTACCAAAAGTAAAAGAAGAAAATTTATTAGAATTGTTTAATACCATAGAAATGCCACTTGTTAAAGTGCTTTCAAATATAGAAATTAACGGAGTAAAACTCGATGTTAACGAAATAAAAGCATACTCTAAAGTTTTACAGAAAGAGCTTGTTGAGGTAGAGAAAAAAATATACGAATTAGCCGGCGAAGAATTTAATATTGCATCGCCAAAACAGTTGGGGCTTATATTATTTGAAAAATTAAAAATAACAGATAAGCCTAAACTTACTAAAACAAAGCAATATAGTACAGGCGAAGAAATACTTGTAAAGCTAAAAGATAAGCACGAAATAGTTGAACAGATATTAGAATATCGTTCGTTAGCAAAACTTATTTCAACTTATGTTGAGCCATTGCCAGAGCTTGTGAATCCTAAAACTAATCGTGTTCATACATCATATAATCAGGCAGTAGCTGCTACAGGTAGATTAAGCTCAACAAATCCAAATTTGCAGAATATCCCAATTAGAGAGGAGAGAGGTAGGTTAATTAGAAAATCGTTTATTCCAACCGATGAAAATCATACATTTTTCTCAGCAGATTATTCGCAAGTAGAGTTGCGAATAATGGCTCATTTAAGCGAAGACCCTGCAATGATTGAAGCGTTTAATAATAATGAAGATGTGCATACTGCAACAGCTGCAAAAATATTTAAAAAAGATATATCAGAAGTAACAAAAGATGAACGAGCCCAAGCAAAATCGGCTAATTTTGGCATTATTTATGGAATTTCTGCATTTGGACTTGCCGAAAATATTGGAATCTCTCGTAAAGAGGCAAAAATTCTTATTGATAATTATTTTGCTACATATCCAAAAGTTAAAGAATATATGGATAAAAGTATTCAGCAAGCCAGAGACGATGGTTATGCAAAAACAATTTTTGGAAGAAAACGTAAGTTAGCAGATATTAATTCGCGTAATCATTTGGTAAGAAGTATGGCTGAACGTAATGCAATAAACGCCCCAATACAAGGAGCTTCGGCTGATATAATTAAAATTGCTATGATTAATATTTATAAGCGTTTTGTTGATAAAGCTTTGAAATCAAAAATGATATTACAAGTGCATGACGAATTAAATTTTGATGTATTAGATAATGAATTAGATACTGTAAAACAAATTGTTGTAAGCGAAATGGAAAATGCAGCAAAACTTAAAGTAAAGCTAATTGCTGACACAGGTGTTGGTAATAATTGGTTTGAGGCTCATTAACAAAAAAGAGCTATTTCGTTTATCGAAATAGCTCTTTTTTTACATTAACTAAATACTAATTATAAATTATTTTATCTTCAATAATTTTTTTAACATCAGCTTGACTTATAAATTCGTTTTCATCAAAAATAAAATTTTTCTTATTAAAAGCAGGTTTTAAATCATCAAGCCAAATAGCATCAGGGTCGTATTTTGCACAGAAAGGTTTCTCTAACCAATCGGTATTTCTTGCTTGTAAAAATTTAAGCATAAAAACTTTTTCGCCGTTTATTTCGTTTATACCCAAAAGTTGAACTTTGCCCGGAGCTGCCGACATGCTTGGTCCACGTACAGTTCTAACAATACCACTAATATTTTTATATGCTTTATTGTATATTTCTAGACTATCTTCAAGAGTTACAGCAAAATATTCTTGAGCACTTGTATCTCGTGCAATAAACATATAGTAAGGAATCATACCCAATTTTACTTGTTCTTTCCACATATTTTCCCAAATAATAGGATTGTCGTTTATATGTTTCATTATTGGTGATTGTGTTCTAATTTGAGCACCTGTTTCCAAAATATTTTTTATTGCTTTTTTTACCACATCTGTACTCATTTCTGTAGGGTGGTTAAAGTGTGCCATAAACGATAAATGAATTCCTTTATCAACAATTTTTTTGAAAAGTTTTAATATATCATCAGAGTCTTTATCATCAGTGTATTTGTATGGCCAATAAGCAAGCGATTTAGAACCAATTCTAATAGTTTTTAAGTTTGGTAAGTCAGCTTCTAAAAGAGGGTTAATATACGCTTCTAATCTTTTAGCCGACATAACCATTGGGTCGCCACCGGTAAATAACACATCAGTTATTTGGTCGTTTTTCTTAATATATTTTACAAGTAACTCAGTTTCGCGGGAAGCAAATTTTAATTCGTCAATACCAATAAACTGAGGCCAACGAAAACAAAATGTGCAGTATGCATGGCAAGTTTGCCCATGATTAGGGAAAAACAAAACTGTTTGGTTGTATTTGTGTTGCACGCCTGTTAATTTTACCCCTTCTATTTCCGGAATATTATCATTTTTTTGACCTGCAGGATGTGGGTTTAATTTAAAACGAATTTCATTAATTATCGTTCTTAATTTTTCTTTTGAGATATCACTATTTAAAGCTTTTTCTACAATTTCGTAATTTTCTTTAGTTAGCATTTCTTTTTGTGGAAAAACTAATTGAAAAATAGCATCATTAGGAATATTACTCCAATTAATTAATTCGTCAATAACATAATTATTTATCTTGAAAGGAAGTACATTTCCAACAACTTTAATCGCATTTATTTGTTCGTTGGTAAGTTTTTTTATTTGTGGAATAGTCTCAAAATTACTAAGGTTATAATATTTTATATTCATATTTAATGGTGTTATATGTTAAGAATATATTTATTTAAAACAATATTCTATTGTATTTTTAAAAGCGTGCAAAGATAATCTAAATATCTATATATAATAGACGCTATTTTTATTCGTTTGATGAATATTATTGTTTTGCTGATAATATTTTTATAGATTTATGCGTAATACTAAAATATATATAATAACTTGTTATAACTTGTTAAAAATACCAATATATTTATCTATAAATAAATTTTAGTTTAAATTTGCTTTTATTAATACACTATATCTACATACAAAAAAATACACTTTACTTATATTGCTTGTAATAAGTAGTATATCTGCTTTTTCTCAAGAAAAGTATAAAGTGATTATTGGGCGAGTTTTAGACGATGAACAGCAAAATGGGATTGCTTATGTAAATGTTCAGAATATAACCGATAATTATGGTACAATTACCGATTCGTTAGGAGTTTTTAAGATTAAAATATTAAGCGATACTATTGAGCTAAAAGTTTCAACAATAGGGTATTATACGAAAAAAATTAAGCTTGTAAAAAATGATTTTGTAATACCTTTTGATGTTTTATTAAAGTTTAGAATTTATGAAATAATGCAAGTTGATATTTATCCTTTTACAAAAAAAGAATTTAAGCATGAGTTTATTTATGCCGATATTAAAAAAGATGATATTGATGTTATTAAAGATAATTTGAAAACAAAGTTTAATTCTGTAAAACGATTAAAAGAATTAACACCTACTCTGCAAATTCCATTAAATTTTAAGTCAAGAATTGAAAAACAAGAAGAATTATTAGAAAAAATAAAAGAACTTAGTAAACTTAGACTCAAAAATTATGAAAGGATAAGAAGAGTAACACACTATAAAGGCAAAAAGCTATATGATTTTGATAGGTTTTGTAGGTTTAGTTATCATTTTCTTAAAAATGCATCAGAATATGTGATTTACAGAGAAATAAACAAACGTTGGAAAGAGTACAAAAAAATACAGTTTCTGAATGATGTTGATTAAGCTTGTTTTTTTATATTTTAATCAAATATTATATATATTTTTTGATTAACCAAAGTTTTGTACATATCTTGCAAGTACCTAATGAGATTTAAGCTATATGTAAAATATAATTGTTGATATTTGAAAAATTTTAATTATAAAAAATATTTTTTTAAGTTGATTGTTTTCATGCTATTTGTTAGCATGTCAGGTAATTTATATTCTCAACAATTACCACTATCTAGTCAATTTATGTTTAACCAATTTCTGATAAATCCGGCTGCAACCGGAAACTCAAAATTTATGGAGTTAAGGTTAAATTCTCGTAAACAATGGCTTGGATTAACAGCTGGTCCAACAACCTATAATGTTAGCATTCATAAATTACTTAGTAATAAAACAATGGGAATTGGTTTATCTTTGTTTTCCGATAACTACGGACCAGAAACAAGGAATGGGATTAAAATATCTTATTCATATATTTTACCTATCAAAGTGTTAAAATCTAATTTGGCGATGGGGCTTGCTTTTCATGGATTTCAATATACTCTTGATTATACTAAGCTTATAGCTTACGATATAGGTGACCCATCGTTACAAACAGGAGCACAGTCGGTTTTTGTACCTGATGCCGATTTTGGTATCTATTTATATAACAAAAAATATACTTTTGGTATTTCTGCAAACCAATTACTTAGTTTGCCAATAAACCTTGGAGGTATTACTTACTCGGAGAATGCAATGGTTCGTCATTTTTATGTTATTGGAAGTTATATATTTAACATTTCAGAAAATATAGATATAGAGCCTTCTGTATTGCTTAAAGGTACTTTTAATACCCCATTTCAAGCTGATTTTAATTTCAGATTTATTTTTAATAAAAATTATTGGGCATCGGTATCGTACCGTACAAAAAATACTATGATAGCAATGCTTGGTTTTAATTATAAACAATTTGTTTTTGGCTATGCTTACGATTATTATTTTAGCGAAATACAAAGTTTTCAGTCGGGTAGTCATGAAATAGTCCTTGGTTATAATTTTAGTCAAAATTTAATGTCTAAATCGTTATTAAATTCTATTAGAGATTTTTAAATGAAAAAACAAATATTAATATTCTCAATAATCAGCATTTTGTTTCTTTCTTGTTCGCAAGATTTCTATATTAAAAAAGCAAATAAAGAATATAATCAAGAACATTTTTATTTAGCGAGTGTTCAGTATAAAAAAGCAATGTTTAAGGGCAGTAATATTTCTGATGATAATACTCTTAAAATAGCAAATACATTCTATAAAATTAAAGATTATAAAACAGCTCTTAAATATTACAAAAAAGTTGATGTTTCAAAACGTGATTATATTTCACAATTAAATTATGCTAGAATATTGCAATTTAATAAAGATTTTAAAAATGCAAAACAAGCATTTACAAATCTAAAAAAAACAAATTCGAAGCAGTATAACGATAGTACAATTGATAAATTTATAGCTTCTTGCGATTTATCAATTACAAACACCAAAGTAAAAAATAATCAATACAAAATAAAAAAATCGAAAATTAATGTACACGGCGAATCGTTTGGAGTTTGTTTTTACAATAATGGAATATTATATTCAGCACCTGTAAAAACTATTGAAAATTATATTGTAAACATAGCTTTTGAGATTGATAAATATGGTAATACGTTTAAAAATATTTATTATTCAAATATAACTGAAAAAGGTGAAGTTTTAGATTCATCAATTTTTATTGATTCGGCAAATCGAAAACACCATATTGGTTCGGTTTCGTATTTGCCTGATAGCAATAGATTTTATTTTTCAGAAACAATAAAAGAGAAAGAAAAATCTGTAATTAAAATTTTTAGTATCGATAAAGTAGCCGATGAATTTAAAAATTTAAAAGAGTTAAGTTTTAACAGCAATAAATATTCTTGTGCACATCCATCAATAACATCAGATGCTAAAACCATTTATTTTACTTCTGATATGAAAGGTGGTTACGGCGAGACTGATATTTATATGTCAAAATTTGAGAATGGTAAATGGGGTAAAGCAATTAATTTAGGTAACGAAATAAATACCGAAGCTACCGAAATGTTTCCGTATATTAAAGAAAATGGAGTTTTGTATTTTTCGTCGAATGGAAAGGTAGGTTTTGGTGGTTTAGATATATATTATGCACTATATCGTAACGGTAAATGGACACATATTGTACACAAAGATATGCCTTTAAATTCCTATGCCGATGATTTTGCTTATGCTGAAAATTCAATAAATAATAAGCAAATATATTTTTCGTCAAATAGAAACTCAAAACCAGGTTTCGATAATATTTATTTTGCTCAAAAATTTGACCTGCCTCCAGATACAATAAAAGGTAAAATAATTGATAATTTAACTGATAAAGCCTTATCAGGTGCAACATTATGTTTGCTAATTGATAGTATATCAGGAGATACAATAGCTAAAGCATATACCGACGAAGATGGTAATTATTCGTTAGTTGTACCAAAAAAACGTGAAGATGAAGACGAAGAGCATCTTTTTACTGTAATTGAGAAAGAAGGTTACGAAGATAAAGTAATTGATTTTGAAGGTCGGTATAACGATACAGACCGTCCGCCACTAAGTAACTTAGATGTTGCAATGAAAGTTAAAATAAAAGAAGAGCAAGTTATAGAGTTTCATAATATATATTTCGATTTTGGAAAGGCAGATTTAAAACCAAGTTCAATACAAGTACTTGATAAACTTATTGATGTAATGAATGAAAACCCAAATATGAAAATAGAACTTAGTGCTCATACCGATAGTAAATCAAGTAAAAGATATAATCAGAAATTATCTGATAAAAGAGCCAATAGTGCAAAAACATATATGTTATCAAAAGGAATTCTTTCAAACAGAATTGTTGCAAAAGGTTATGGTGAAACTCGCTTGTTAAACAGATGTAAAGATGGAGTAGATTGTTCTGACGAAGAGCATGCAATAAACCGTAGAATTGAAGTTAAAGTATTATCAAATTAATAAAAATAAAATGAAAAGTATATTATTTGTATTTTTAGTTATAATGAGCACATTAAGTGCTTTTTCACAAAATTTACCAAACGAGGTAGAAACAAAACTTAAAGGGAAAAATATTAACGAACAGCTCGATATTCTTTTAGATTTTGGAAAGAAATATGGTGCAACTAATATTAATAACAGTATAAGTTGTTATAAAGCTGCCGCAGGTATATATGAAAAAGCAAAGGATAAAAGCGGAGTAGCATACTGTTTAAATAAAGCGGGGAAAGTGTACCTTCAAGCTAAAAAATACAATAATGCAATAAGCGAATTCGAAAAAGCTAAAGAGTTATATTTTGCCGAAGGGAATAAAAAAAGTCAGTATAATGTTAGCTTTAACATTGGAGATGCTTATATGTATAAAAAAAAATATAAAAAGGCAATTAAAAGTTATAAAGAAGCATATAATTTAATAAAAAATAATTCTGATTATAAAGCACACGCATACCTCTTAAATCAGTTGGGTTCTGCATATGCTAAGGATAAACAAAAAAAAGAAGCTTACAATACTTATGAAAAAGCTTTATCTGCTGCAAAAAAAGCTAATCTAAACGATTTGGCTGATAATATTCAAATAAATTTAGATAAAGCAAAGTGGAACAAAGCATCAAAAAAAGAAAAACAAAAGATAAAAGAAGAAGAAGAAGTTAAAAATGCCGAACTTGTACAAAATTTAAAAGAAGATATTGAAATAAAAGAGCAACAAAACTTATTATCGATGCAAGAAATTGAAAAACTTAGTTTCGAAATGCAGGCAAAAGAATTAAAGCTTATTCATATTCAAGATGAGTATGAAAAACAAGTTATGGAAAATGAAATTAAAGAAAGTAATATAAAACTCTTAGAAACTCAAAATAATCTTAAAGAATTTAAAATTAAAGAAGCTAAAACGAAAATAGCACAACAACGTAAAACGCTTATAATTATTGGTTCCGGTTTGGCGGTAGTTTCTATTTTGTTATTGTTTATAATTGTATTGTATCGCCAAAAGCGAAAAAATCTTAAAATTGTAAAAAAACAAAAAGAGGAAATTGATGAGAAAAATATAGTATTAAGTCAAGCAAACGAAGAAATAGCAGCTCAGAGAGACGAGTTAGAAGAGCAAAAAGAAGTGTTAAATAAACAGCATCTTGAAATAACAGATAGTATAAAATATGCTGAAAAAATCCAAAATTCAATACTTCCATCTAACGATAGAATTTCGAAATATATTCCAAACTATTTTATATTATTTAGACCTAAAAATGTAGTAAGTGGCGATTTTTACTGGTTTTATAAAAAAAATAACGAATATTGGGGTGCTGTTGTAGATTGTACAGGGCATGGTGTTCCGGGTGCATTTATGAGTATGATTGGTAATAGCTTGTTAAATAAAATTATACTTGAACAAGATGTTACAACTCCTGCAATTTTACTCAAAAAATTAAATAAAGAATTAGATTATGCTCTAAATCAAAATAGAGGTGGCGATACATCTGACGATGGTATGGATATGACTGTTGTAAAGATTAATCCGAAAGATAAAAAGTTTACAATTTCTCTCGCAAATCATAATGCAGTTGTTATCAAAGATAATATGCTAAACAGAATTGAAGGCGATATTTTCTCAATAGGAGGACTATTTTATTCCGAAGATAATGAGTTTACTAATCACGAAATTTCGATGGACGCAGGAACTTCTGTTTATATGTTTTCTGATGGGTATCAAGACCAATTTGGAGGTAAGGAAAATAAGAAATACACTATTGAAAAAATGGAGCAAAAATTCTTATCAATTCAAAATAAAACCTTGAAAGAACAGCATGATATTATGGCAGAAGAATTCGATACATGGAAAGGACTAAAAGAACAAATAGATGATATTTTATTGGTTGGAGTAAAATTTTAATATTATACTTAATCTGTTTGGGTTTAATTCCCCGTCCCTTGGGACGTATAAAATATTATTATTCCATAATGATATCTCGTTCGCTTACGGCGAGTAGATTCATTTTTTTTAGTAAAAGCTTAAATAAATAATAATTTTAGATGGCATTACCATATAATTTTGAAAAAAAATATACTTTTTCGCAAGAAGATTATCCGCAAATAAATGCAAATTACTTGCGAACAGCAATTTTTAATGTTTTTGCTGAAGATAAATTTATTGATGAACAAGAAAATAAAATAACTTTTAGTTCAAATAATACATTAGTAAACTTTAGGTTTTTATTCGATATTTTTATTGAAAACTCCGAAAAGTTAAAACTTAAGTTTGTAGTAAATTTAGTTAACCTTTTAAAAATTACACTATTTCTACTTGTTTTTATCGCCTTATTTTCAAAATTTGCTTTTCATAATTATTTATTATTTGCAGGTGTTTTTATATTTGTTTTTTACACTGTAAATCTTGTATTTATATCAAGTTATATTAATCGGAAAGTAGAAAAAGCATTATCAATGATGGGGTATAATAGAGAAGAACTGTTTAATCACGAACAACAAAAATGGCTGCAAAACCCTAATAAATGCTCGGCTTGTGGTACAAGTATTTCCGAAAACCATATTATATGTCCAAATTGCGGATTAAAAATAAAGCAAAACCCATACACAAAACCACTAAATTTATCGCCACAAAAACAAGATAATGCTATTAAATATCATTACAAATCAAAAAAATAAATAGCAATATATATTGTTAATAACCTTTTAAAAAACTTACTCGAAAAATATATTAAATTATAAGTCTTTTTTTACTTTTATAATTCATAAAATAAATTGAAAAATAATTACAGATGAAAGCAATAAAAAAGATTTTAAAGTATTTAAGTATATTCATTTTAGTTGTACTAATAGCTCTAATATCAGTACCTTTTATGTTTAAGGCTAAACTAATTGAAATAGCAAAAGAGCAAATAAATGAGCAAGTAAATGCAAAAATTGAGTTTGGTGAGTTTGATTTATCAATATTCAGTACATTTCCAAATTTGCTTTTTGAGATAAACAAAGTAAAAGTTTCAGGAGTTGATAAATTTGAAGGTAAAACTCTTTTTCAAATGGATAAACTAGGTGCTAAGGTTGATATTATGAGTGTTTTTGGCGATAATATTAAAGTTATTGCTATATCGCTTGATAGACCTATAATAAACGCAATAGTTTTACCTGATAGCAGTGCAAACTGGGATATTGCGAAAGCAACTACCGATACTCTGGCTGTTGAAACCGAAGAGGAAACTCCAAGTAATGATGGCGAATCAGGAAGTTTTAAATTATCCTTAAAATCGTTCGAGATAAATAATGCTAATATTTCATATAACGATATGCCGGGTAATATGTCGGCAGCAATAGATGATTTAACATTTGCCTTAAGTGGCGATTTAGGAGCAGAAAAAACAGAACTTAAAATTTCTACATTAATAAAAAAGCTAACATTTAAACAAGATGGTGTTAATCTTGTAAATAAGGCAGAACTTGAATACAATGCCGAGTTTGATGCCGATTTAGTAAATTCTAAATATATATTTAAAGAAAATACATTTAGAATAAATGCTTTAGAACTTGCATTCAACGGCTTTGTACAAATGATGGAAAACGATGATATTAATCTTGATATAAAATTTAATACAAATAAACCTACTTTTAAAAGTTTATTATCAATGGTTCCTGCTGTATATATGACTGATTTTGCAGATGTTAAAACAAAAGGTAATCTTGAATTAAAAGGCTTTGCAAAAGGTGCTTATAACGAAAATACATTACCGGCATTCGATTTAACATTAAAAGTTGGCGATGCAATGTTTAAATATCCTGATTTACCTGCTGCTGCAACAAATATTGCTATCGATTTAAACATAAATAACAAAGATGGAGTAGAAGACCATACTGTTATCAACTTAAAGAAATTTCATGTTGAGTTGGCCGATAATCCTATTGATTTGCGTGTATTAACAAAAACTCCAATTTCAGACCCATATATTGACGGGAATTTAAAAGCAAATATCGATTTTGCAAAACTAAAAACTGTTGTGCCTCTCGATAGTATGTCTATGACCGGAACAATGACATCAGATATATCGTTTAAGGGAAATTTATCAACAATAGAGCAAGAACAATACGAAGATTTTCATGCAGAAGGTATATTAGCTCTTAATAATTTTATATTCAAATCTGCTGATTTTGAGCAAGGAATTACAATATCGGAAACAGAATTAGAATTTTCGCCAAAATATGTTGCTTTAAATAAATTTACAACTAAAATTGGCAAATCAGATATATCTGCAAATGGGCGTATCGATAATTTATTATCATATTATTTTAAAGATGAAACCCTTAAAGGCGAATTTAATGTAAACTCTAATTTGCTTGATGCTAACGAATTTATGTCTGATGACGAAACTTCTGATATACAAACACAATCAACAGCAGAAAGTACCGAGCAAAAAACAGATGCAACATCGGAAACTACAGAAGAAACAGGAGTTGTTGAAATACCTAAAAACATTGATTTTAAATTAAATACCAATTTCAAAAAAGTACTTTACGAAGATTTAGTTATTACAGATATAAATGGAGCAATGAGCTTAAAAGAAGCTGTTGCATCAATGGATAACTTAAAAATGAATATGCTTGATGGAGCATTAAATTTATCTGGCGAATACTCAACAAAAGATATTACAAAACCTAGTGCAAAAATGACTTTTGGTATTTTAGGTTTTGATATTAAAAAAACTTACGATTCGTTTAAAATACTTCAAGAATCAGCGCCAATAGCCAAAAACTGTTCGGGTAAATTTACAATGATATTAAATTACCAATCGTTGTTAAACGACTCAATGATGCCAGTTATGGAAACCGTAAATGGCGGAGGAATGTTTTCTTCAAAACAAATTACAATAGATAATTCTGATGTGTTTAATAAGCTTGCCGGTTTATTACAAAACGATAAATACAAAACTTTAGAATTAGCTGATTTAAATATTAAATTTAAAATTGTTGATGGCAATATTGAAGTAGAACCATTTAAAACAAAATCGGGTAAAACTGAATTTGAAATAGGAGGTAAGCAAGGAATTGACCAAACATTAGATTATAAAATGAATATTAAAATTCCTAGCTCAGAGTTAGGTTCATCGGCAAACGAAATAGCGGGCAAATTATCGGCATTGGCTGGTGCAAATGGATTAGATGTAAATATGCCTGAAATAATTGATATTAAAGGACTAATTACAGGAACTGTTCAAAAACCTAAAATTTCACTAGATTTAAAACAGCAAGCACAAAATGTTGTTGAAGATATTAAAGAGCAAGTAAAAGAGGTAGTAAAACAAGAAATTGATAAAGCAAAAAAACAAGCAATAGAGGAAGCAAAAAAGCAAGCAGCAAAATTATTAGCCGAAGCCCAGAAACAAGCCGCAGCGGTTAAAAAGACAGCACAACAAACTGCCAAGTCTATACGTTCTAATGGTAAAAAAGCGGCTGCAGATATTCGAAATGAAGCAAAAAAACAGGGCGATAAGCTAATTAAAGATGCAGGAATGAATCCACTGAAAAAGGCTGCAGCAAAAGAAGCCGCTAAACAATTAAATAAAGAAGCAGATAAAAAAGCTAAAAAAGTTGAAAATGAAGCAAATAATAAGGCAAATAAACTTGTAAACGAGGCAAATAAAAAAGCTGATGGTTTTGTTAACACCGCAAAACAAAAAGGCGACGATTTAATTAGAAAAGCCGAAAATGCTTAGATAATTAAATACATTATAAAACTAAATGAGACAAATTTTTTATATGAGATATTTAATAATAATTTTATTTATAGGACTAATGGGGAACAGTTTGTTTTCACAAAGTGGGTGTCCTGAGCTGAAAAATAAAAAAGCAATAAAAAAATATGAATATGGTTTAATAAAGCTTAAATCAAGGTTGTCTAAAGATAAAACAGAAGCTTATAAAGCATTATTGGAGGCAACAAAAATTGATGATAAATTTTTCCCTGCATTTTACGAATTAGCAGAAATTAATATGTTTAAGGCAGCCTTTGCAGAAGATATTCCAACCGTGCAAAGGTATAATAATAAAGCAGTTAAGTATTATGAGAGTAGTATTAAAGGCTGTGAAAGTTATATGAATTATGATGCACAATATAAGCTTGGATATATATATTATAATAAACTAGAATACGAAAAAGCATTAGAGTATTTATCAGTTTTTGTAAAAAATGGTATGAATAATAAAAGTTATTCTCGTGGTCAAAAAATGTATAATCATTGCGAAAAATATATTGAACTTATTACAAAGCCTGTTTCGTTTAGTCCTGTAAAAATAGAAGGTGTAAGTACGCAAAGCGATGAATTTTTACCTCTAATTTCTCCTGATGGAGAGTTTATATTTTATACTCGAAAATATCAGAAACATAAAAAAGGAGAATTAACATCTAAATATGTTAACGAATTTACATACAGTAAACGAACAAATGATTTATCAGAACATAACCCTAAATTTTCTACAGGATTTATTATGCCGCCACCATTTAATAATGGTGCCGACCAAGGTGCAATAAGTATTTCTATCGATAATAATAATCTGTATCTAACTATATGTAAAGATGTTAGGCGTAGAAGTGGAAGCGGTAAATATACAAATTGTGATTTGTATGTTTCTCATTTTGTTGATGAACAATGGACAGAACCACAGAATTTAGGACCTAATATTAACGGTAGATATACTTGGGAAAGTCAACCATCAATTTCTGCTGATGGTAAAACTCTATATTTTGCAAGTATGCGACCTACAAATATTGGTTTCGATGTAAATAATTCGCAAACATATAATGTTGATTTGTATTATTCTGAAAAAGATAAAAATGATAAGTGGTTGCCAGCTAAAAACTTAGGTAAAGTAATAAACACCGAAGGTAATGAAAAATCGCCATTTATGCACTCTGACAGTCAAACTCTTTATTTTTCATCTGATGGACGTGAAGGTATAGGTGGTTATGATATTTACTACTCTCAGAAAAATGACAAAGGTATTTGGTCAACACCAAAAAATATTGGCTATCCAATAAATACTGCAAAAGATGAAGTTGGTTTAATAGTAAGTACTAATGGCGAAAAAGCATATTTTTCATCAAATAAAATTGGAGATGGAAAAGGCTACGATATTTATTCGTTTGATTTGTACGAAGAAGCTCGTCCAAAAAGAGTTTTGTTTGCAAAAGGTAAACTTGCTGATGCAAATGGAAATATAATAGCAGGTGCTAAAATTGAAGTAAAATCAACAAAAACTAATAAAATTACCTCCGGATTGGTTGATAGCTCAACCGGTAAATATGCAATAGCAGTGGCGGTAGAAGATAATGAAGAATTTTTAATGACTGTAAAAAAGGAAGATTTTGCTTTTACATCGGCATACCTAAAACCTAAAACAGAAGAACTTTTAACAGCTCCTGTAAAAATTAACTTCGAAATGAAACCTATTGAAGTAGGAGCAGAGGTTGAAATTAAAGATATTCATTTTGCATCAAACTCTTCGTTATTCGATAAGGAAAGTATGTTTGTACTTAATAGTTTTGTCGAATTTTTAGAGGATAATCCAAGAGTTAAAATTGAAATACAAGGACATACCGATAATATTGGTAACCCTAAAGCAAATATGGAGCTTTCAAAAGAAAGAGCTAAAGCTGTAAGAGATTTTTTAATACTTATGGGTATTGATTCTACTAGAATTGTTGCGTACAAAGGGTTTGGACAATCTAAACCTGTTGCCTCAAATAATACTATAGAGGGGCGAGCTAAAAACCGTAGAACAGAGTTTGTAATTGTTGCGAAATAATTTATAATAATCAAATTAAGATTTGAATACGCTAAATAGCTATTACTACCGTTCTTTATTTATCTCATTTGGTCAAATAGCCTATTGAAAAAATAAAAAATAATAAATATAATGCGTGGCAAAAAGGAAATATACGATAAACTTAACGAGTTAAATATAAAATTTGAGTACTACGAGCATCCTTCAATACCAACAATTGAACTTGCAAAAATTCATAAAAAAGATATTGATGCAACTCATTGCAAGAATGTTTTTTTACGAAACCACAAAGGTAAAAAGCATTATTTTGTGGTATTAGAACAAAGTAAAAATGTAAATATTCGTCAATTAGAATTAATGTTAAAGCAAGGAAAATTAAGTTTTGCAAGTGATAAACGACTAACTAAATACCTAAATACAAAACAAGGAGCTGTATCGCCACTTGGCTTAATTTTCGATGAAGAAAATAATACAACTTTATTTATTGATAAAGAGCTGGAAGGCGAGCAGAAGCTAAGTTTTCATCCTAATGTTGACTATGCAAGTTTAGTAATATCCTACGCCGATTTAATTAAGTATATCAAAAATAAAGGTATTAGCTATGAATTGCTGGATTTATCATTGTAATAGATATATCAATCCTCATTTTTAAAATTTAGAATTACTTACTTTCGGTTCTAATCATAAAAAAACAAACCTGCCAACAAACACAAAAAATATTTTTCCGAAATTAATATGAAAAAACTATCTTTGGACTCGTAAAAATAAATTTAAAAAACTATATATATGAATATACACGAATATCAAGCAAAAGGTATTCTTAAGAGTTTTGGTGTAGGAATTCAAGAAGGAATTGTTGCAAAAACTCCAGAGGAAGCAGTAGAAGCTGCAAAGCAGTTAACAGAACAAACAGGAACAGAATGGTATGTTGTTAAAGCTCAAATTCATGCAGGTGGAAGAGGTAAAGGTACTATTAAAGAAACCGGTGCACATGGTGTTGTTTTAGCAAAAGGAATAGATAAAGTTGCCGATATTGTTAAAAGTATTGTAGGTGGTGTACTTGTTACAAAACAAACAGGTGAAGATGGTAAAAAAGTGAACCAAATTCTTGTCGCTCAAGATGTTTACTATCCTGGAGAAGTTGAAACAGAAGAGTTTTATATGTCGGTATTATTAAACCGTCAAACTGGTCGTAACATTATTATGTATTCTACCGAAGGTGGAATGGATATTGAAACTGTTGCTGAAAAAACTCCTGAATTAATTTACAAAGAAGAAGTTGACCCAAAGGTTGGTCTTCAAGGATTTCAAGCACGTAAAATTGCTTTCAATTTAGGTCTTTCGGGTAACGCGTTTAAAGAAATGACAAAATTTGTTACATCTCTTTATAATGCTTATGTTGGTATAGATGCTTCAATGTTTGAGATTAACCCGGTGTTAAAAACATCTGATAATAAAATAATTGCTGTTGATGCAAAAGTAAATCTTGATGATAACGCACTTTTTCGTCATAAAGATTATGCTGCAATGCTTGATGAAAGCGAAGAAGATGCTGCTGAATTAGAAGCAGCAAAGCATGATTTAAGTTTTGTAAAACTTGATGGTAATGTTGGCTGTATGGTAAATGGTGCTGGTCTTGCAATGGCAACAATGGATATTATTAAACTTTCTGGTGGCGACCCTGCAAACTTTCTTGACGTAGGAGGTGCAGCAAATGCTGTTACTGTTGAAGCGGGCTTTCGTATTATTTTAAAAGACCCTAACGTAAAAGCTATTTTGCTAAATATTTTTGGCGGTATTGTTCGTTGCGATAGAGTTGCTGCAGGTGTTGTTGAGGCTGTTAAAAGTATTGGCGATATAAATATACCTGTAATTGTCCGTTTACAAGGAACAAATGCCGAAGAAGGTAAAAAAATTATAGATGATTCAGGATTAAAAGTAAATTCTGCAATAACTTTACAAGATGCTGCTAATCTTGTTAAAGAGTTAGTATAAAATACTAAACTTATTATAAATAAGGGCTATTCATTTTTTATGAATAGCCCTTATTTATTTATTTATTAAAATTATAGTATATTTGTAAGGCTACCTATATGAAAAGGCTATTTACATATCTATTAGGAAACTCCCCTGAGTTTTCGCTAAATTACAGAATATCTAATGCTATTCTGCTGTTAAGCGTATTATTTGGAATACAATCCACCATTGGAAATATAATGTTAGATTTACCTGTAATAACAATTATTGCTTCGGCATTAGCAGGTGTAGTATTATTTTTTCTTTATTATATATCTCGATTTAAAAATAAAAGAGAAATAGCAGTAATTCTCGCATTATCCTTATCAGTAGTTTTTTATATTCCAATAATGTGGATTGGAAATGGGGGCTCAATAGGAGGTATGGTTTATTATATCTTTTTATATGGAGCCTTTACCATGTCGGCTTTAGATGGAAAGAAATCGTTTATATTTATTGGGTTATTTATTACAGTATCGTTTCTATTATACATTTTAGAATACAATCATCAAATAAAAATTTATGATTATAATACTCCTTTCGATAGACTTGCAGATATACTAATAAGTTTTGTTTTTGTTTTACTTGGTATTTCAATAACAATATATATTTATAAATCTCAATATCAGAAAAGTAATACTTTGCTTGAAGGTAAAAATATAGAATTAAGTCAGTTAGTTCAAGAAATTACATCGCAACGCGATGAAATAGAGACACAGAGAGACGAAATAATAACTCAAAGAGATAGAGTTTCTGAACAAAATAAAATAATATCTAAACAAAATAGAGATATTAAAGATAGCATAAATTATGCAAAAAAAATACAAAATGCAGTTTTACCACAAAATGAATTATTGCAAAAGATATTAAATAATTTTTTCATTATTTATAAACCTAAAGATGTAGTAAGTGGCGATTTTTATTGGGTTGCAGAAGTTGATAAATATAAAGTTATTGTTGTTGCCGACTGTACCGGACATGGAGTACCCGGTGGTTTTATGAGCATGTTAGGAGTTTCTTTTTTAAATGAAATTATACTTAAGGATAAAATATTGCAAGCATCAAAAATAATACATACACTACGAAAATATATTATTTATTCGTTAAAACAACAGGGAAATATTGGAGAACAAGCTGATGGTATGGATTTGTCTGTATGTGTATTAAATACAGAAACTTATGAGTTGGAATATTCGGGTGCAAATAATTCAATTTATATAGTATCAAAAAATAATTTAGCCGAACAAAACCCTAATAGAATAAAAGAATTTTTGTGTACAGAAAAAGATATTAAAAATAAATTATATCAAATTTTCCCCGATAAAATGCCTGTAAGCTATTATGTTAGAATGGATAGATTTACCAATGTTAATGTTAAATTACAAAAAAATGACTGCCTTTATATGCTTACTGATGGTTACGCCGACCAATTTGGAGGAAATAAAGGGCGTAAATTAGGGTATAAAAGATTAAGAAAAACTATTCTAATAAATAGTTGTACTGAGTTAACCGAGCAGAAAGCAAAATTTAATGAAGCACTAGATAATTGGCAAGCTTCTACTGAGCAAATCGATGATATTACAGTTTTAGCTGTTAAAATCTAATAGTTAAGAAAAATTAATAATTATTTCTGAAATTTTGAAGTATATTTGTGCTTATTAAAATAAGTAGAAATGAATAAATTCAAATTAATAGTAATTCTTGTATTTACATTCAATATAATGTTTTCGCAAGAAGTAAAAAAGCAAGACGACCACGCAAACTCTTTAATTCATTGGATGACAATTCAAGAGGCTCTACAAAAACAAAAAACACAACCAAAAAAGATTTTTGTTGATGTTTATACAGATTGGTGTGGCTGGTGTAAGCACATGAATAAAACTACTTTTTCAAATCCGCAAATTGCAGCTTATATTAATCAATATTATTACCCTGTACGTTTTAATGGCGAAACAAAAGATACAATTATATATCTTGGCGATACACTTGTAAATAAAGGTACAAGTCGCAAATCGGCACACCAATTAACAGGTATTTTAACAAATAATCGTCCATCATACCCAACAATTACTTACCTTGATGAGAAAGGGCGAGTAATAAGCCCTGTACCCGGTTATATGGACGTTAAGAAAATGGAGCCATATTTGGTGTTTTTTACAGAAAATGTTTTTCGTACAACACAATTTGAAACTTTTCATAAAGAGTTTGATAAAACTTTTACTGATAGTTTAAAAATAAAACCGGCAAAAGTTAATTGGAAAACTTTCATTAAAGCCGAATTAGCATCGCAAAAAAAACCTAAGTTAATATTAGTAAAAATAGAAGCTCCTTGGAGTGTAACTTCAAAAATAATGGATTCTACTACTTATGGTGATGCAGAGCTATCTAAGTATATAAATCAAAATTTTTATCCTGTAAAGTTAAATAGTATTACAAAAGATACAATTCAATTTTTTGGTAAAGATTATCTTAACTATCCAAATAATCCTTTTAATGAGTTGGCAATTTATTTACAAAATAAACAAATGATTGTGCCTGCAACAGTGTTTGTTTCACCTGATGGGGTTATTTTAAGTCATGTGCCGGGTTATTTTACAAAAGATGGTATTGAACCAATATTACATTTTTTTCAAGAAGGAGCTTACAAAGAGCAAAAATGGGAAGAATATATAAAAGAATACAAAGCTGATAAATCTAAAAAAAAGAACGTTAAGTCTGTGGGTAAATAAATGCCACGAAGGCAAGAATAAATTTATAATATTTGTAAATGAATGGGTATAAATAAAATCCACGAATACACGAATTAAATAAATTTTAAAAATTAAATTAGAATCATATAACACTTAACCATAGAACCATAGAACAATAGAACCATAGAACAATAGAACCATAGAACAATAGAACCATAGAACAATAGAACAATAGAACCATAGAGCAATAGAGCAATAGAGCAATAGAGCAATAGAACCATAGAACCATAGAACAGTATAACATGTCTAACTTCGATAAAGAACACATTTGGCACCCATATACTTCAATGACCAATCCACTTCCTGTTTTTGAGGTAGAATCAGCTAAAGGTGTATATATAAATCTAAAAAATGGTATTCGTCTTGTTGATGGTATGTCGTCGTGGTGGGCAGTAATTCATGGTTATAACAATGAAGAACTAAATAATGCCGCAAAGCAACAGATTGATAAAATGAGCCACGTAATGTTTGGTGGTTTAACTCATAAGCCGGCAATAGAGCTTGCAAAAAAGCTCATTAATATAACTCCATCAAACTTACAAAAAGTATTTTATAGCGATTCAGGTTCGGTGGCAGTTGAAGTAGCAGTTAAAATGGCTGTACAATATTGGCAATCAAAACAAAAGCCCGGTAAAAATAAATTGCTTACAGTAAAATCAGGTTATCATGGCGACACATTTAAAGCTATGTCGGTTTGTGACCCGATAAACGGAATGCATCATATTTTTACAGGCTCAATGCCAATAAATTATTTTGCAGAACAGCCAAGGGGTAGATTTAATCAAGAGTGGAATGAAAATGATATATCATCATTAAAAAATATTTTAAAAACTGAACACAATAATATTGCTGCAGTAATTATAGAGCCAATAGTGCAAGGAGCAGGAGGGATGTGGTTTTATTCGGCAGAATATTTAAATAAACTACGTGCATTATGCGACGAGTATAATGTTTTGTTAATTTTTGATGAAATAGCAACAGGATTTGGGCGTACGGGTGAATTATTTGCAACAAATCATACCAATATTCAACCAGATATAATGTGTCTTGGTAAAGCAATTACAGGCGGATATATATCGTTTGCCGCAACTTTAACAACCAAAGATGTTGCAAATGTAATATCTGATGGCGAAGCAGGTGTATTTATGCACGGACCAACATTTATGGGAAATCCTTTAGCTTGTGCTATTGCCAATAAAAGTATTGAATTATTACTATCGTATGATTGGAAATCTAAAATAAAACAAATTGAAGACCAATTGTATAAAGAGTTAATTGAGCTTAAAAATCACCCAAAAGTAAACGATGTTAGAGTTTTAGGTGCAATTGGCGTTGTGGAAATGAAAGAGTCTGTTAATATGGCTATTTTACAGCAAAAGTTTGTTGATTTAGGTGTTTGGATTCGTCCATTTGGAAACCTTATATATTTAATGCCTCAGTATATTATAAAACCTGAAGAGTTATCTAAATTAACATTAGCTATAAAAGAAGTTATTTAGAGGACTTCTAATAATTTATTCGTATCAAAAATTAATTTATAGAAGCCCCTTTAGTTGCATATCTTACACTTTATGGCTAAAATAATTTATGAATGTCCTTTTACAACCATCTTCATTATTTTGTAATTTAGTACAAAAAACTTGTACAGTTGATATATAAAACAACTTCGCCAAAACTTTGTTGTACGTGTTGGCATTGGAGGATAGTATTCGTCTTTATAATTATGTACTTTATTATTTGGTTTCATTTTTATAAATTTTATAGTTAATAATTTGTTTTATTTGTTTTTACTCAGGTAATAACCACCAAAACGGGTATCCTTTAGCTTTATGAAGAAACATATAATGAAGCAAGAGTTTTATCCAGTGTCCTGCTAAACCAACTTCGCCAACAGTTGCATTAATATCTCGTCCCCATTCCGGATATTTGTCCCAATCCGGTACAATTGGTGAAACAGTCATTGTAGCTGCTTTCCCATGACGTATTCCATAACCGGCAGAAACAATACAAGCTGCAGCCATTCTGCTCATACTTGCTTTGTGTTTATGTTCGGTTGCTCCGTTTTTTATAAAATTAGCTATATTTTGAGCTATTACTTTACCAATTACTCCTGATGGCATTCCTGTACGAGGAGGAGCAGGGAACATAGGAGTTCCATTAGCTGTTTTCATTGGTTTACTCATTGAGTGAGGAGGTGCAAAAGCAATACCAGCAGCGTAAATATTTTTATATTCAGGATTTTGATATGTTTCAGGCCAATCCTTTGCTGACCAATCTTCAAAATCTTTTGGAGTATAATCTGCATCAACGGTCATAAAACCATTGGGTTTAAACAGTTTCTCGGTAATATCATTACCATCTTTACCAAAAGCTTTTATACCTGCACCTGCAAAGCCCGGAATTAGCATTGCAAAATCAAATTCTTGAGTTTTATATTCGCCGGCAAGCGTTTCGAAATGAGCTATGCCTTTTTCTATTTTATTTACACCTGCTCTTTTTATCCAACGAATACCGTATTCTGCTAATATTGATTCTGCAAAAACCTTAGTAGGAGTTACGTATCCGCCTCGTTTTACAAAGGCTCCACCCATACCGAAATCGCCAAGTTCGTATTCATTTGTTATCCAAATAATATCGGCAAGATGTTCTAATTTTCGTTTTTTAACTTCAAAAGCTACATTTAATGCATATTCAAAGGCTGCTCCTTGACAGGTAGCCATTGCATGTCCGGTTCCAATTAAAAATGTTTGATGCTTTCCTTGTTCCATTAATGCTAAGGACTTTTGCAATTCTTCCCATGCATGTGCAGCGTGGTCGTATGCACAAACAGAAACGGTATGTCCTTTTGGTCCTAATCCTGGAGTGGCTTCAAAATTTAATTTAGGACCGGTTGCGTTTACTAAATAGTCGTAATCAACTTTTTCTTGTTGCCCTTGTTT
The DNA here is from genome assembly GCA_947311115.1 of uncultured Bacteroidales bacterium. Lineage (GTDB taxonomy): Bacteria > Bacteroidota > Bacteroidia > Bacteroidales > JAFGXI01 > DYMG01. The sequence continues at coordinate 54,221 of CAMZKE010000078.1, forward strand.
ATCACCTACAACATACTCAACAGTTACAAAACCTTTAGATATTTCGCTATTTCCTTCGGGATTTATAGAAATAGCTTTTGCTTGTTTATATATAACACTCCATTTTTTATATACTTTGTCTAATTTAAAACGAACCTGATCTACAGTCATTTGTCCAATCCCAACCCATATATTTGAAGGAACCCACTGATAATAACTATTTGGCGATATCATTACAACTTCATGCTTTTTCCCTAATTTCTTTTTTAAAAAAGCTACTGCTGTATGCCCCGATACACCTGCTCCAAGAACTACTACTTTTGCCATAATAAGTTTTTATTTAGTTTATCTTATCAAAGTATTTAAATACTTTAATGCGAAGATATTTAAAATTATTCTAAATAACAAATGCTATGGGGGTAAATTTATATTTAATCTATTAGTCACAAACTAACGAGTTGATTTATTAATTGATAGAATTTATAGTGATAATATAAAAACGGTAAAAGTAAAAGACTAAAATAAGCTTTGTTAAATTAACTAGAATCATGTTGAGTATTACTCAGCATGATTCTTTTTTATAACATTATCATAAATATTCCAAGCCTTTTGTTTTTTCTTATATTCTTGTCCTAATATCCATTGTTTATAAATACGGTCAAATGTGCCATCTTGTTTTCTGAAATCAATCCAATTATCGATGTATCGTTTCCAAACATTATCGGTTAATAATGGGAATACCAGATTGTTATTAATATGGTATGGTAATGGGTTTACTACCTTGTAATTAGGTTTGAACACAGTTATTGCAGCAGCACGTTCTGCACTAGTTAAATGAGCATCAATTTTAATTGTATCAAGATTTTCTCTGTAAAAAAACTCTTGTATATTTCTTACTTTATAATAACCTCCATTAGGTAAATACGATAAAAATTCTTTCGCAATTTCTGTTCTTTCAATATATGATATTGTAAAAGTATCAAGTTTACTTGCTTCTTCAAAGTTATTGAAATTATTGTTGTCTTTTGCAACAAGAAGAGCAAGAGAAACTCCTAAATATGGTTTTGAAAGTTCAATTTCTTCGGCATATTTACTCGAAGTAAAAATATCAGACATTACAATATCGAAATAATCGTGTTTTAAACCTTGAATTAATTCGCCTTTGTTAATCGGGACAAAATCAATATTAACTCCTAAATCGTTAGCAAGTTGAAAAGCTAAATCAATTCCATAGCCGACTAATACGGAATCTTTGTTGAAAAAACTAAAAGGCATAGCGTTTTTATAGAATCCTATTCTAATTGTTCCGCATCGTTTTATTCGACTTAATACGTTCTCTTTTTTCCATAAGAATTTAGGATTTCTACTTGCTTTTTCTAAAACTCTATACTCAGTTTGTTTGCTAATTATTTTAAAGCTATTGAACATTTCTTCGTTTGATGGAATGGATGACATACTGTTGTTTAATAATGCTTTCATTCCAAAAATAGAAACAAAACTTGTTACAGATATTATTATTACACCTTCAATAAATTTTCGTTTTTTAAATTTTAAAAAACCACCGCTGGCTGAAATTGTAAGCAATGTTAGAGTTATTAAGTGAAATGCACCTAAAACAACTCTAATTCTATCGGTTAAAACTGTAGAAACAACAAATAACTCGAATGTTTCTTTTGGTATATCTAATAAATCTAAGCTAAAGGGTAAACCTGTAATTGGTGCAACAAAACTACTTAGTAATGTAGAGCTTAGAAATAAAGGGTAATCGCCATTTGTTAATGTATGACCTGTGTACCATGCTGCAAATGGAACAAAAATAAAAATTAGTAATGTTCCTAAATTTGGAAAAGGGTAGGCAAGAGGTAATAAAATATCTACTTCGTTTTTTGCTTGTTCCGATTTGTGTTCTTCCGATTCAATAATTTGTTTAATATTTTCTATTAACTGTGGAAAAACAACTATTATTTTACCTGTTGCAAAAATTGTAATTAATGTAGAATATGTTATTTTAAAAACAGTTTTAGCAGAGTATGGTGTGAAAATTGAAATTAAATAAGGTAAAACAATAAATGTTAGAATTATTACTGCTAATAAATAAACAAGTAGATAGCCTTGCAGTCGGCTTAAGTCAGACCAACTAAGTTTACTTACAACTCCTGTGGCAATGCTAAAAACACCAATAGGAGTAATCTTTACAATCATTTTATTTATTTGATTTAAACCAGATGTCATTACATCAAGTGGTTTAAGTAATATTTCTTTATTTGGTAATTTCATTAAACCTAAACCAACAAAAATACTGAATAGAACTACTGCCGGAACTATGTTGTTACTAAGCGAGAAAAAAGGATTTGCAGGTATATATAGTTTTACAAAATCGAAGGGTATTTGTTGTTGTACAAAATCGCTACTGTAGAAACTGCCTGAACCCCAATCGGGGAAAGCAAAAGGTAATATTGTTAAAAATAATAATCCAATTGCTATTAGTAACGCCAAAAATATTAAACCCGATTTAATTAGTTTTTTCCCCGTATCAAATGATAAGCGACCAATGTTTACCATTAACGAAAACATAATATAAGGTAGAACGGTCATTTGTAATAAGCCTATAAAAACATTGCCTATTACCGAGAACCAACCAACTCTTTCGCCTAAAAGCAACCCAAAAAATATTCCTGTAAATACTCCAATAAGTACTTTTGTTGATAATGATATTTTTTTAGTCATATATTATTATTTAGTATTACTTATTGATAACAATTTTCTTTTTTATTTCAAAATTATCATCGCCAAACTCTATAATTACCATACCTTCATAATTTTGGGGTAATTGTATTTGAAAAGTTTTACTGTTGTATCCATCTTCTAAAATTAATTGTCCTTTAAGGTTATATACCGAGAAATATTCAATATCTCTTGAGCTGTTAACGTAAACAATATTTCCTTTTGAGTACAAATTAATATCGTTTTCTTTAACAATATTATTTATCGATAATTGAATTCCATCGCAAAGTTCATCTAAGTCGCGTACACAAACATAAGGTATAAACCCATTATTTGCGGCTACATTCACATATTGGTCAATTTTTGTTTGGTCTGATAAATAATCAATAGAAAAAACTTTTTTTCCGGCGTTTAAGTAATCACCTAAAATAGCAATTCTTTCATTATCAGGATTATAATCGTTATCCATATCTAAGTCGCCGGGAAAGAAAACATCTTCAACTCCAATAGCATCAATAGCCGAAAAATATTTTGCTCGTAATGCCGCAGAGCCATTAGTATCATCAATTACATAAGCACCATTTTGTGGTATTATATAAAATGTATTTGATGTTTCGTTATCAATATGTTGTCTTAATTTATAAACAAAATCAACCATAAGTGTATCGGCAAACGGTTCTCTGTCTGATATAGGAGCTTCTTCAGTCCAATAATAATAACCGTCAATTATATCAAGATAAATCCCATCAAAACCTTGAGAAATAATTGTATCAACATAATCGAATACTATTTGTTGCCATTCAGGATACCAATATTTTACTTCAAAATTACCAGCCCAATCCGGATTTTCAGCACCAAGCCAAGCAGGTGGATTTGTTCCCCAATCAGATTGCCAATAATAGCGATAATCTTCGGCTTCACCTATTGAAATATAGCAAATTGCAAGTTTTCCGCTATCTTTTATTTGCTGTATTTGAGCAGATGTAAATTTTTCTATATCAGTACCATCTTGCGAGTAGTCCATAACAATTAAATCGAAAGTGTTGTTTGCTGCAACTGACGGGATATTAATGTTTTGCAGTTGGTATGCCCAAGTATTTACATTTGATAAATTTTGAGCAAAACCTGCTACTGAAATAATTTGCACTATTAGTGCCAAAATTGTTGTTCTCATAATAAATAAATTTATAAATTGTTTTGTGTAATGTTTTGTTCTCTATGTTCTAAAAATAATTCAACATCGTATTTGTTGTTTAAATAATTAAATAAATGCTCAGCAGAATATACCGAACGATGTTGTCCGCCGGTACATCCAAAGTTAAATGTTAAATAATCGAATTTACGGTCAATATATTTTTTCACGTGCTTATCAGCCAAAGAATACACATTATTAATAAAATCAGTCATTTCTTCTTCTTTATCAAGAAACTCTATTACCGGTTTATCCATACCTGTAAGTTTTTTATATTTGTCGTACCTTCCCGGATTATGAATTCCTCTACAATCAAAAATATAACCTCCGCCATGTTCTGTTGAATCAATAGGTAAGCCTTTTTTATACGAGAAGCTGGATATTCTTATTTGTAGTTTATTCGATTTTATTAGCTCTCCATATTTTTGTAATTCTGTATTGTTTAAAATACTGTTTATTACCTTATTTAACTCAGGTAATTCAAGTAAATATTTAAACTTATTTGTTAATTGTTTTAGGTTAATTAATGCAAACGGAATACTGTTTAAGAAATATAATTTACGTTCGTAAAATCCTCTAAAACCGTAAGCACCCATGGCCTGTAATATTCTTATTAGTGCGTATCCATAAAAGTAACTTTCAAATTTTATTTCATCAACATTAAGTCTCTTTTTAAGCTCATTTATATAATAATTATAAAGCTCGTCTCTAAACCTTAACGGTAAATTTGCTTTCGAGTTAAATAGGATAGAAGCAAGGTCGTATTGTAATGCTCCTTTTCGTCCCCCTTGATAATCTATAAAATATACATCTTCATCTTTAATCATAATATTTCGTGCTTGAAAATCGCGAAACATAAAGAAGTTTGTGTCGGTAGTTAATAAATAATCTGATAGCTTATTAAAATCGTCTTCTAAAAGTTGTTCGTCAAAAGGTATTTTAGCAAGTTTTAAAAAATAATATTTAAAATAGCTTAAATCCCATATCATAGATTGTTTATCAAAACTTTGGCGAGGATAACAATATTTGTAATTAATATTTTTAGCGAGTTGTAACTCTATCAATTGAGATAAAGACCTTTTGTAATATTCAGCAATTTTATCAGGAATATTTTCTGTTTTTCGCTCTTGCAAAAGAATATCTAAAAGTGTAGTATTTCCTAAATCTTCTAACAAATACACTTTATTTTTTAAATCTTCAGCAATAATTTTAGGAACTTTAATATTGTTTTTTAAAAACGATTTTGTAAACTCAATAAATGCAATATTTTCTTTGTCGTCGAAATTGTATGCACCTATACAGGTTTTATTATTATCGTAAAAAATGCGAAAATATACTCTGTCGGAGCCTGATAAAGCTAGTTGAACTATTTTATCGGGAGAAATATTAAATGTGTTAGAAAACAGATTAAGTATGTTTTTTTCTTTTAAATTTTTCAAATTATAAATGTTAAAAGGTTAATAAAACTAAAAGTTTATAAGTTTTAAAGTAATATTTTAAAAAATAAAATATTTACTCTTTACTTTGCAATTACAATCAGTAAATATAAAATAATAATTAATATAATTAAAATAAAAAATATGTCAGTATTAATGAATTTAGCAATGTTTCCTACCGATAAAGGAACAAGCGTAAGTAGTGAGGTAAGTAAGGTGATAAAAATGATTAGTGAAAGTGGAGCTGATTACAAACTTTCGGCAATGAGTACCGTTGTTGAAACTGAAACAATGGAAGAAGCTTTAAAAATTGTACAAAAAGCTTACGATATTTTAAATCCAAATTCCGATAGAATTTATTCTGCAATAACTTTTGATATTCAGAATAACAAAAAAGGCAGTCGAATAAAATCTAAGATTGCCTCTGTAGAAAATAAAATTGGAATAGTAAATAAGTAGTCAAATAACATAATTATCAATGATAAAAATCATTTAGATATTTATCAATAATTGTAACTTTGTGATAATAAAAAATAAATAAAATGTCATTATTAGAAACTATTAAGGCAAATGCAAAACAATTAAACAAACGAATTGTTTTACCCGAAGGATTAGAAGAAAGAACCCTTAAAGCAGCAAACGAAATAATAGCAGATGGAATTGCTGATATTATTTTAATTGGAAATCCTGAGCAAGTAAAAAGTAAAGCTTCTGAATTAGGATTAATAAACATTGAGAAAGCAGCTATTGTAAATCCAATTAAGCACGATAAAAAAGATGCTTATGCCGATTTAATGGTTGAACTACGAAAAAGTAAAGGCTTATCTAAAGACGAAGCTCTTAAATTATTAGAAAACCCTCTTTATTTAGCTACCTTAATGATAAAAGCAGGTGATGCTGACGGTGAGGTTGCCGGAGCTGAAAACGCAACTGGCGATGTGCTTCGTCCGGCATTTCAGTATGTAAAAACTTTACCTGGTATTTCAGTTGTATCAGGGGCATTTATAATGATTTTACCGGAAAAAGAATATGGCGAAAACGGAATGTTAGTATTTGCCGATTGTGCTGTTCACCCTGACCCTGACGCAAAACAACTTGCCGAAATAGCTGTGGCTACAGCAAAAACAACTAAAGCAATTACAGGAATGGAGTCAAAAGTTGCATTGCTAAGTTTTTCAACTAAAGGAAGTGCAAAACATGCAATGGTTGATAAGGTTGTAGAAGCAACAAAGCTGGCACAAGAAGCTGCTCCAGAATTTGATTTTGATGGCGATTTACAAGCTGATGCAGCAATAGTTGAAGCTGTGGGTAAAAAGAAAGCTCCTGATAGTAAAATTGCAGGAAAAGCTAATGTGTTGGTCTTCCCTGATTTACAGTCTGGAAATATATCGTATAAATTAGTGCAACGTATGGCTCATGCAGAAGCTATTGGTCCTGTTTTACAAGGAATGGCAGCACCAATAAATGATTTATCTAGAGGTTGTTCGGTTAGCGATATAGTTAATTTAGTTGCTATTACAGCAAATCAAGCATCAGGTAATATGTAATTAATAATTAAAAAATAATTAAAATGAGTGATATAAAAATAGAACCAATATCGAATTATGCACTAAGCAAAGAAAATAGACCTAAAGCTGTTTTTTCAAAGGTAGGGATAGTTGGTTGTGGAACAGTAGGGCAAAACCTTGCCCGTATGATTAGTGCCAAAGGTATTGAGGTTGTATTTGTTGAAATTTCGGAAGAAAGAGTAGAAAATGCATACAAAAGAATTGATGAAGATTTAGACCGAATGATAGATCGTTGGGGTATGACATCGGGCGAAAAACGAGCCGTTATTTCTCGTATTGAGGGAACTACAGATTGTTCTAATTTGAAAGATTGCGAAATAGTTTTTGAAGCTATAAGGTCAAAGTCAAAAGTTGCCGAAACAGAATTAGTTCAGCAAGTATTTCAAAAGATAGAGAAGAATATTAGTAAAGATGCAATAATTGCAACAAACGCAACAATATTAGGAGTTACCGAACTAGCATCGGTATTAGCGTATCCGGAGCGAGCATTAGCTATTCATTTTTTACTTTCTGTACCCGATGCACCAGTTGTTGAGGTTACTACAGGTGTGAAAACATCGGATGAAACAATACGTAAAGCTAATGTTTTTGTTAAAATGCTTGGCCGCCGTGTAATACCTGTTTTTGAATCTCCAGGTGGTATAAGTGCAAGGTTGGTTTCTCCATTAATTAATGATGCTTGTCAAATGTACCTTGAAGGAGTTGGTACTCTTGATGACATTGATGATATGATGACAAAGGGCTTAGGTATGCGTTTCGGACCTTTTGCTATAGCTGATAAAATTGGAGTAGATAAAATTTTATTATGGCTTGATGGCATGTATGAAGAATATGGAGATTTAAAATATAAAGCACATACATTACTTAAAACTAAGGTTAGAGCAAATCATCTTGGTCGTAAAACGCAAGAGGGCTTTTACAAATACGATGAACATGGAAGAAGAACTGATAGAGCAAAATGTTGTCAGTAATAAATAAAAAAAATATAGCAAAATGAATATATTAGTATTGAACTGTGGAAGTTCATCAATAAAATATCAACTTTTTGATATGACAACAAATGTTGTAAAAGCAAAAGGTTTAGTCGATAAAATTGGAATGAAAGGAGCTTCTCTAACAAACACAAGAGAAGATAACGATAAAGTAAAGCTTGAAGGCGAAATCATTGACCATCAAATAGGTATAGAGTATGTGTTAGGTGTGTTAACCAGCGAAAAACATGGCAGTATTAAATCTATTGATGAAATAAATGCTGTTGGACACAGAGTAGTACATGGTGCCGAAAAATTTAAATCAAGTGTGTTTATTGATGATGATGTAATATTTCAAATGGAAAAATGTGTTGAGTTGGCTCCGTTGCATAATCCACCAAATTTAAAAGGTATTTATGCAATGAAACAACTGTTACCTGATGTACCTCAGTGTGGAGTTTTTGATACAGCTTTTCATCAAACTATGCCGGCACATTCATATATGTACGCTTTACCTTATTCTCTTTATAAAAAGCATGGTGTTCGTCGTTACGGATTTCACGGAGCAAGTCACAGGTACGTTTCTAAACGAGCTTGCGAAATATTAGGAGTCGATTATAATAAGCAAAAAATTATAACTTGTCATCTTGGAAACGGTGCGTCAATAGCTGCTATAGATAAAGGTAAATCGGTTGATACCTCAATGGGATTAACTCCTGTAGAAGGTTTAATGATGGGTACACGTGTTGGCGATGTTGATGCAGGTGCTTTAACTTTTATAATGAACAAAGAGGAAATAGGTTATAATCAACTTAATACAATGTTGAATAAACATAGTGGAGTTCTAGGCGTTTCGGGTGTATCATCTGATATGCGTGAAGTGGAAGAGGCTGCCGAAGCAGGAAATGAAAGAGCAGCATTATCGCTTGAAATGTATGCATACAGAGTTAAAAAATATATTGGCTCGTATGCTGCAATATTAGGAGGTGTTGATATTATTATTTTTACAGGCGGTATAGGTGAAAATGCTTGTGAGTTAAGGGCTGATTGTGTTTCTGACTTAGCATTTATGGGAATTGATTTAGATAATAGTTTAAATGATGGTGCCAGAAGTGTTGAGAAAATTATTAGTACAGACAGTTCAAAAACAAAAATAATGATTGTTCCAACAGATGAAGAGCTTGTTATTGCTCAGGATACATTGGAAATAGTGAATAAAATGTAAATTTGTTGCTCAACTATAATACTTTATAGTTGGGCATTTTTTTATATAATAATTTAGACTTTACATCAAATAAAAAAATGGAAATAATTATGTAGTTTTGCAAAAAAAAAATAAACCTTTTCGTATATGGAATTAAATAAGCTATCTCAAATTATTGATAAAGCAAAAAATATAGAAACAAAAACTCTTGTTGTTGCTGCTGCAGAAGATTTACACGTTTTACAAGCCGTAAAAAAAGCTATCGAAGAAAATATAGTTAAAGCTATTTTAGTTGGCGATTCAAGTAAAATTGAAGAATTTGCAAAACAAATAAATTTTGACATTTCAAGTATTGAAGTTATACATGAGTTAGATGTTGTAAAATCCTGTAAAACAGCAGTAAATATTGTTAGGCAGGGTGGGGGTGATATACTTATGAAAGGACTTGTAAGTACTGGCGTTTTATTAAAAGCAGTATTAGATAAAGAGTCAGGTTTACGAAAAGGAGGTTTGTTAAGTCATGTTGCATTATTTGAAACGGCTCATTATCATAAACTAATTGGAATTACTGATGCAGCAATGAATGTAGAGCCTACAGTAACCGAAAAAGCTCATATTATTGAAAATTCGGTTGAACTATTTAATCGTTTGGGTGTTGAAAAGCCAAAAGTGTCTGTTTTAGCTGCTGTTGAGCTTGTTAATCCTAAAATGCAAGCAACACTTGATGCTGCAACATTAACAACAATGAACAACAGAGGACAAATTAAAAATTGTATTGTTGATGGTCCTTTGGCATTAGATATTTCCGTTTCAAAAGAAGCTGCTGAACATAAAGGTATAGTTAGCGATGTAGCCGGCGATGCCGATTTATTATTAGCTCACGATATAAATGTAGGTAATGTACTTTATAAATCGTTAAACTTTTTAGGAGGAGCAAATTCTGCCGCATTAATAATGGGAGCACAAGCACCAATAGTATTAACATCAAGGTCTGATAATGAAAAAAGCAAAATGCTTTCAATAGCATTAGCTGCAGCTTTAGATTGATTTTCTTCGTATGTTAATGAATTTGCTAATATTAAATACTTATCTTATTGATAGATAAATATAAACAAAATAAAATAATGGAAGAGTTTTTACAGCATAATATAGACGAAGAAATTAGGATAATTGCAATTAATCCGGGGTCTACAACCACAAAAATTGCAGTTTATCAAAATATGAATCCCGTATATTTAAAGACAATTAGGCATAGTATAGAAGAGCTAAAAGAATTTGAATCAATTATTGACCAATTAGCTTACAGAAAGCAAATTATATGTAAAGAATTGCGTGATGCAGATATTAAATTAGATTTGGTTCGTGCTGTTGTTGGTCGTGGAGGATTGGTTAAGCCCATAGAATCAGGTGTTTATGAAGTAAATGAAGCAATGATTCGTGATTTAACAAATAGCCCATTAGGAGAGCATGCAAGTAACTTAGGTGGTTTAATTGCTTCAGATATGGCTGAAACACTGCCAAATGCACGTGCGTTTATTGCCGACCCTGTTGTTGTTGATGAATTATCTGATATAGCACGTGTTTCCGGTCATCCTGCATTTAGGCGAATTTCTATTTTTCATGCACTAAACCAAAAGGCTGTAGCTCGTCAACATGCAAAATCAATATTAAAACACTATGAAGATTTAAACTTAATAGTTATACATCTTGGCGGAGGAATTACTGTTGGAGCACATCAAAAAGGAAAGGTTATTGATGTTAATAATGGCTTAGATGGTGAAGGGCCTTTTTCTCCTGAAAGAAGCGGTACATTACCTGTTGGGCAGTTAGTTTCTATGTGCTTTAGTGGTAATTACACAAAGTCAAAAATTAAGAAAATGATTAAAGGCGAAGGTGGACTTGTTGCGTATCTCGGAACAAATTCAGCCTACGAAATAGAGCAAAAAGCTGCTGCAGGAGACGATAAAGCTATGTTTTATTACGAAGCAATGGCATATCAAGTATCAAAACAAATCGGTTCAATGTGTCCGGTATTAAAAGGAAATGTTGATGGAATAATAATTACAGGAGGAATTGCCCATAGCAAATTTTTTGTAAATATGGTTATTGAAAGAGTCTACAGAATTGCTCCTGTACATGTTTACCCAGGCGAAGATGAAATGAAGGCGTTGGTTTCTAATGGTTTAATGGCTCTTAAAGGTGAAATTAAAATTAAAATTTACGATAAGTAATATTTAAAGCCACGAATACACGAATACCAATTTATATTTAGGTATTAAATGGTGGATATAATTGCCGTTTCAGACTCTTTATTTTAAGGACAAATGCTAATTAATATACTTATCAAATTTACTCCAAAGCTGTTCTTTAATTTTTGTTCTATCAAAAATTTCACAATCATCAATGCTATCAACTTCTACTGTTGTGTAGATTAGTTTTTCTTTAAAATCAGGAGCTCTTCTAACACCTTCGCCTACATTGATTAATACAATGTCATTATCTTTAATTAATCCCTGTTTTAGTGATTTTAAAAAGCCGCCGAGTGCAATAGTAGAAGCCGGACCAACTCTAACACCTGTTTCATAAGCAACTAAACGAGCAATATCATAAATTTCAGCTTCATCAAAATTTAAAATATCGCCTTTGCTCTTTTTAACAAGCGATGCTATAATAGGATATGTTGCAGGGTTTCCTGTTGCTAAAGTAGGTACTGCTGTTATCGGGCTTTCAAGTATTGGGTAATCTGTTTCCCATCCTTCAGGAAAACCATTGGCTTTAGCTTTTTCCCAGCCTTGAGTCATTGGGTCGCAGTTGCTTGGCTGAACCATAATATAACGAGGGTAATGCTCAACTAAATGTAGGTCTTTAATATCGTCAAGAGCTTTATCAATGGCAATTGGACCTGTTCCGCCACTTAGTGCTTGAATATAAACCGTTGGGAATGTATCCATCTGGCGAATCCACTCAAAAACCATTGTTTTTTTAGCTTCAACACGTGCAGGGTCAACATTACCACCTGACATTAGTATATTATATTTTGCAGCATACTCTGCTGCAATTTTCTTTGCTTTTGCATAATCACCTTTAACTCTGTAAACTCTTTGTCCGTACACAGAAACTTCTGCTTCGTTTGCCATTAAAGCATCTTGAGGAATAAATACAGATAATGAAATACCTGCTTTAGCTAAATAATAAGCAAAAGCTGTTGCTATATTTCCGGTACTTGCAATACAATATTCTTTAATACCATTTTCTTTTAGTACACTTGCAGCCATTGCAGCGGCGACATCTTTAAATGTGCCTGTACCCGGGTTTTTATCGTTTCTATAAATAAATACTTCTGTGTTTTTTAATCCGGCTCTTTTTGTTAGTTCTGTTAATGTATGACAATCTTCAACAGGAATAAGCCCTTCGCCTTCAGTAACAATATTTTCTCTATTGTTTAATGGTAAATAATCGAAGTATATATCTAAAAAAGAATTTCCTTGTTTGGCATAAATAATATTTTTTAATTCGTCAACATCCTCTGTATATTCAACTTTTGAATAGTTCGAACCACACTCAGGACATTTTTGATTATTTGCAAACCAAGTTTTGTAATCTGGTGTAACATAGTTACATTTAGTACATTTTAATTTATATTTACTCATTGTTATTTTGTTTTTTTATAAAATCTTTAATAGATTTTGATATTTGTATATCTGAAAAATTTTCGAGAATTTCCTCAAAAATTGAATTGTCAAGTTTTAATGCTTGTTCAAAATAGTTTTTACTTTCATCTATATTATTTATAAATGCGTAGTAAAAAGCCAATCTATATTTTATTTCGGCACTATCAAAAATATGCTGTTCTGCTTTTAGCAAAATTTCTATTGCAGCATCAATATCGTTTAATTTGTAGTATAAATCTGATAAAGTGTAGCTAAATTCGGCATCAATAGGGTTAATGCTTATTGCTCTTTTGTAAGCTTTTATAGCATCAGAATAAAACTCTAATTTATAATTAACATTACCTAATTCAAAATGATATTCTTCGTTTTCTTCGTCTAACAATAAAGCACGTTTAATAAAATACAAACTCTCAAAATACACTTCGGTTTCGTACTTTATCATAGCTAAACCAAACCATGCATCAGCAAACTTTTGATTAATTTTTAGTGCTTTTGTATAGCATTTGTATGCTTTGTCATATTTTTTAATTCGCTCGTAACATTCGCCAATTAAGCAATATACCTCATGTTTATATTCGCTAAATTCTAAAAACTCTTTATATACATCAATAGCTTTGATAAATTCGTCCTTAGCAATGTAAATACTTGCAATATTAAGGTATGCAGGTTGGTATTGTGGATTTATAGTGATTGAAAACTCATAAGATTCAATTGCTTTTTTATAATTTAATTCGTTTTCATAAACTGAGGCTAGGTTAAACCAAGCTGTTTCGTCAAAAGGGTCAGTATCAATATACTTTTTGTAATAAACAATAGCTTTTTTATGGTTCTTAATTCGCTCATAGGTTATAGCTATATCGTTTAATACAAATGTATTGGTGCTATTAATACTGTATGATTTAAATAAAAATTTAATTGCAATATCATGCCATTTGTTTAACGATAAATAAGAAATTGCGATTTTGTAAATAGAATCAAAAGTTTGCTCTCTGCTTTCGTTTAAGCAAAATTCAATATGTTTATTGTATAATTCGCTATTAGATTTTATTAAATATGCTGAAGCTTTTAATAGTTCAGTATCATAGTTTGATGCTCCTAAAAGGTTTAAAATAGTTAGTGCTTTGTCTGCTTTTTTACTAAGTATGTATAATTCAGCCTCTTTTTTCTGAATTTCGTATGCACCTGGGTGCTGATTGTATGCATATTCAATAGCATTTAATACATTATTAAATTCATAATTATCAAAATAATATTCAATTATTTCAATAAATTCCTCTACATCAAAGTATTGATGCCTATTATTTTGTAAAGTATTTTCAAAACGATCTATTATTAAAGCAATATCGTCGTTCGTTCCATATTCTAGCATTTTGCAAAATTATGAAATTTTAATGGGATATTATAAAAACCTTATAGTAACATATTAACAATATGATATATTTTTATCTGTTTGGGTTAAATTACACGCTACTTGGGGCGTATAAATATTATTTCCCGTAATGATACTTTGTTCGCTTGCGGCTAGAAGATTAATTAACGAGTAGTAAAGTATCTATTTTAATGCTTTAGCTTCTTTAATCGATGTTTTTTTACCATCAACAAAAGCAACAGGAAATGAGTCTTTAAACTTCTTTTTTACTTCTTTGTATAGAGTTGAAATTTTATCGTAATCTTTTTCTTTACCGTAAAAATATTTGTAAACATTAGCATCTTTAAACTCAAAAACATTTTTATAGCCCTTAAATTTAGAAGGTTTTATTTTTACTTGTTTTTTTGAAGTTGCTATTTGAATACTATAGTATATATCATGTTTTTTCACCTCTTTTTTTGTTTCTTTTTCTTCATATATTTTCTGTACTGGCTTATCAAATATTTCCTGTTTGTACTTTTTAAAAGCTCTGTATATAGCTGAAGCCATATATGTTTCACCATCTTCCGAAAATAAATATGTTGCTTCTTTTACATTAGATACAAAGCCTAATTCAATTAATACACTTGGCATTACAGTTTTATAAAGCACCCAAAAACCAGCTTGTTTTACACCTCTGTCGTACCTACCAACTCTATTTTTAAATTGTTTTTGTATTTCGCCTGCTAAAAATGCACTTTGGTTTAGGTATTCGTTTTGGTATAACGAGAAAATTATTTGTCCTTCGGCAGAATTAGGGTCAAAACCTTCGTATTGTTCTTCGTAATTATCTTCTTGTAAAATAACCGAGTTTTCCTTTTTTGCTACAGCCAAATTACTAGCTGACTTATGTAACCCCATTATCCAACTCTCACAACCATAGGCTTTTGGGTTGTCATTTGAGTTTGCATGAATAGAAATAAACAAATCGGCATTTGCTTTGTTTGCAATTTGAGCTCGCCTATACAATTCAACAAATACATCGGTATTACGTGTATATATAACTTTAACATCTTTTAAGTTTTCCTCAATATACTTACCAAGTTTTAAAGCAACAGCTAAAACTAAATCTTTTTCGTTTCCTTTAGGTCCCATTGCACCAGGGTCTTTTCCGCCGTGTCCTGCATCTATTACCACTACCATCTTCTTTTTTGATGATGAATTATCTTGCGAAAAAGTTGAAAACGAAATAATTATTAGCAATGCTAACGAAATTATTCTGAATAAGTTATATTTACTGGTATTTCTCATTATGTTTAGTGCAATATTTTATATAATTTTGAAGTTTGCTTTTTTATTAAATTACTACAAAAATAATACTAAAAGTTTGTATTTAAAATTAGATAGATATATTTTTATTTTATTAATTGTAATCACTTCAGTTACAGGTGGATACTCGCAAGTTGAAAAAGGCTTAACAATAAATCAAAACGATTCGGTTAAGGCATTAACAAACGATACAATTATAATGTTATCGGCTGATACAGTGCAAGGTTTTAATATAGATACAACTAATACATATAACGAAATTTCCAACGATTCATTAATTAATGATAATAATAAATCAAAAAAAAATGAATCAAAAAAGGTTTTAGATGCTCCGTTCGATTATAAAGCAAAAGATTCAATAGTTTTTAATTTAGAGACACAAGAAGTGTTATTATACGGAGAAGCAGAGGTTATATACGAATCAATAAATTTAAAAGCAGAAATGATTTCTATAAATATGGGAACGAAAATTGTTTTTGCTCATGGTATTACTGATTCAACAGGGACAGAAAAAGGTAAACCTATTTTTAAAGATGGTGGAGATGAGTTTAATGCTGATACAATTAGGTATAATCTTGAAACAAAAAAAGGAATAATAAAAGGAGTTATTACAGAACAAGGTGGTGGCTATTTGCATAGCAAGAAAACAAAAAAATTACCAGATAATTCTATTTGTATTAAAAATGGAAAGTTCACTACATGTGATGCAAATCATCCGCATTTTTATTTAAATTTAACAAAAGCACGAGTTATACCTGATGATAAAATTGTTGCAGGTCCTGCATATTTGGTTATTGAAGATATTCCTCTTCCTATTGGATTACCTTTCGGAATTTTTCCTGACCAAAAAAAGCATTCCTCAGGAATAATTATACCTACTTATGGAGAGGAAGAAACAAGGGGCTTTTTTCTACGCGACGGAGGTTATTACTTTCACATTAACGATTATGTAGATGCTACCTTACTCTTCGATTTATATACAAACGGTTCGTGGGGAGTAAAGGGCTTAACAAATTATAAAAAAAGATATAAATATGATGGTAATCTAAAATTAGATTATTCAGTAATGAAAATAGGCGAAGATTTTGAACCTAACTATTCGGAAAACGAAGTGTATTGGATAAAATGGAATCACAGACAAGACCCTAAAGCACGCCCAAACAGTAGTTTTACAGCTCAAGTAAATATGGGTTCAAGTAAGTTTAAGGCTTTTAATAGCATGAGTTATAATGATAGGTTATCAGGTTCAACAAACTCGGCAGTTACCTACAGCTTAAAATTTCCAAACTCACCATTTAGTTTAAATGTAGCAGCACGTCAGGCACAAAGTACAAGTAGCGAAGCGGGTAAAAATGGTTATATGGATTTAACCTTACCGGAAATGTCATTAAATATGTCGCGAATATATCCGTTTAAGAAAAAGAAACGAGTAGGAAAAGCTAAATGGTACGAAAAAGTTGGAATATCGTATAAAACAAATTTTAAAAATATTGTAACACAAATACACGAAGACACCATTTTTACACAAGATGGATTCGACCAATTTAGAAATGGATTAAAGCATACTATACCTGTAAGCACATCAATGAAAGTTTTAAAATTCTTGAATTTCAGTCCATCGTTTACATATAACGAAAGATGGTATTTTAAATCGATAAACCGTACTTATTACGATGAGTATATTACTCCAACCGATACAATTCAAGATTATTTTAAAGTTGATACAGTTAATGGTTTTGCCAGAGCCGGTGATTTTTTAATATCCTTACCTTTAACAACTAAAATATATGGAATGTACCAGTTTGCTGGTAAAGACCCAATAATTCAAGCTGTCAGGCATACAATGACACCATCTGTTAGTTTTAGCTGGCGACCAGATTTTGGCGACCCTAAATATGGTTATTATCAAACATTTACAAAGCAAGATGGTAGCGAGGTTCAATATTCTGTTTTTGATGGTGGAAATGGTGCATGGAAAGGAATTTATGGAAATGCTCCTAAAGGAAAATATGGAAGTGTTGGTTTAAGTTTAAATAATAATTTTGAGATGAAAGCTCGTAACAGAGCCGATTCGTTGGGTAAAGGTAAAAAAATAACACTGTTAAACTCATTAAATTTTAGTAGTGCATATAACTTAGCTATAGATTCAATTAATTGGGCACCACTGAGTATTAGAGCAAACTCAACACTTTTAAGGAAATTACGATTAAATTTTAGCACAAGTTTGAGCTTTTACGATATTGATACCCTAGGTAGAAAAATAAATACATTTTTAATTCAGAGTAAAAATAAATTTGCAAGACTTGAAAATTGGAATTTATCGGTTGGTTTAACGCTTAATTCAAAAGGTTTAACTCCCGGCAAAACACCAAAACCTATAACACAAACTCAGCAAGATATTTCGCGAGCAACAGGTACTCCAATAAATGCATATTATAATTATTCCGATTTTAGTATGCCATGGAACTTAAATATTGATTATAGCTTAATATTGAACAATTTATATAGTGTAACCGAACAAGCTTACGACCCAAAACTTACACAAACGCTACGTTTTTCGGGTAATGTAACAATTACTAAAAAATGGAAATTTGTTTATACTTCGGGTTACGATTTAGAAAAAAACGAATTATCATATACATCGTTAAATTTAGTAAGAGATTTGCATTGTTGGGAAATGAGTTTAAACTTAATACCATTTGGTAACTATAAAAGTTATACGTTTTCTATTCATGTAAAAGCTGCAATGTTAAAAGATTTAGCATTGCCAATGCGTAGAAATTGGATAGATAATTTCGATTTTAACAAATAAATAAGTTTTTTAAACAAAACAAATTGTATTTTAGCAAAAACAGATTAAATATAAACTTTAAATAAATAAAAATGAGTAATCAACAGTATCAAACAATTAGCCCAAATAAAGGTAAAATATCTGCATTAATTGGGATAGGAGTATTAATAGTAATAATATTATTGTTCAGTAATAGTATGTTTGTAACAATACAGCCGGGCGAAGCAGGAGTTATTTTTCGTAAATTTTCTGGCGGATTAGATAAAGAAAACATATATTCGCAAGGATTTCAGGTAATTGCACCGTGGAATAAAATGATTGTGTACGAAGTACGCGAGCAACAAACCGAAGAAACAATGGATGTTTTAGATAAAAATGGTTTATCAATAAGTGTTGATGTTTCGGTTCGTTTTAATCCTGTTTTTGCCAAAATTGGCGATTTACACGAAACTTTTGGTTTAGATTATAAAACTCGATTAGTTGGTCCTGAGGTTCGTTCTGCTGTACGTAAAATAATGGGTAGATTTTCAGCCGAAGAAATATACTCTACCAAACGTAAAGAAGTAGAAGATGCAATAGAATTGGAAACCGAAAATAGATTAAAAAATAACGATATTCAAATGACTGCCCTTTTAATTCGTTCTATTAATTTACCAGATAAAATTAAATTAGCTATAGAAAATAAATTACAGCAAGAACAGCAAGCACTTGCTTATAGGTTTAAACTTGAAAAAGAAAAATCGGAAGCTGAACGTAAACGTATTGCTGCAGAAGGTGAAGCTGCGGCAAATAAAATAATTAATAGTAGTTTAACTTCCAGTTTACTTAAAATGCGTGGTATTGAGGCAACTATTGAGTTGTCGAAGTCGCCTAATGCAAAAACAATTGTAATTGGAAGTAGTAAAGATGGGTTGCCTTTAATTTTGGGAAATAACTAAAACTAATTCAAAATTCAAAATTTATAATTATTAAAGATGGCATTTTTTAAAGAAGATTTAGTAAAAGTAAAAGCATTTGTTTTCGATGTCGATGGTGTATTCTCACAAGCAATATTGCATTTGCATCATTCTGGTGATATAATGCGAACAACAAATATAAAAGATGGTTTTGCAGTACAACACGCAATAAAACAGGGCTATAAAATTTGTATAATATCCGGTGGAAGTTCAGAATCTATTCCTCCACGTTTTAAAGCTTTAGGGGTAGAGGATATTTACATGAAATCGTATCATAAAGTTAAAAATTATGAAGAGTTTTTAGCAAAATATAGTTTAACTGATAAAGATGTTCTTTATATGGGTGATGATTTACCTGATTATCCTGTAATGAAGAGGGTAGGAGTGCCTACTTGTCCGCTTGATGCTGCTGAAGAAATAAAAGCAATTTCGGCTTATATTTCAGATAAAAAAGGAGGCGAAGCATGTGTGCGTGATGTAATTGAACAGGTTATGCGTACCCAAAACAAATGGCTTGTTCCTGAAGCGTTTGAGTGGTAAAATATTGTAGTAAAGTAGATCGTGAATACAATTACAATATACAGATAATCATTTTTTACACTTATAACCCTCACAAAGGGTTTACAAGGCAGACACACACTAAAAATAATATAATTCAATAATATTACGTATAGTTTATTTGTAACCCTAATTATTAATATTGATTAACCCAAATTATTCATAGAAATTTAAAATTTAACAATTAAATCCATAATAACTAACTGATTAACCCAAAATGCAAACACCCCAATTTGGTTAATTAATTTTATGCATTTTTCTTTTCCTGATACTTTGTTGCAAACCATTTGCAGTATTCATATACAGCTTCATGGTTCTACGATTTGTCTAAGAAAAACGTATGAATAATGCGGGCTATAGAAGTTTCCTAAATTATTTTCTCACATCTTTAATAAAATTTTCAACTTCAGGTACACCACCTTGAAGCACAATATATCCGTTATAAGGTTCTCGTTCAGTAATTTCGTCATTAACAGGAGTTAACATCATTTCTTTTACTTTAACAGGGTCTTTAGTTTGTCCCATTACCCAACCAAGTTTAACCCAAGCAACTTCAGGCAACATATTACCAAGCGGAGTTATTCCCATTGCCATAAGGTCGCGACCGGTATCGTAAACAAACATATGTACATATCCCCAAAGAGTTTGAAGGGTCATAAATAGTAACACTCCTTTTTCTTTAGCTCGTTTAATTGCCGGGTATAAATCTTTATTTACGTGACCTAAACCTGTACCAACAATAATAATACCTTCGTAACCATTATCAATCATAGAATCTAATGAATCAGGTTGCATACCCGGCCAAAAGTAAAGCATTCCTATCTTTTTAGAGAAAAAAGGTTTTATATCTACATTTTTATCTTTTCTACGAGGCTTATAGTCTTTTTTTATAGGAGTTTGAGAGTTACGTGTAATCATTGCAAGTGGTGTATCTCCAATAGTACGAAAAGTAGAACGATACGACGAGTGCATTTTTCTTACACGAGTACCCTTGTGTAGCAATCCGTAATCGTCAGAAGTTGGGCCAAACATACATACCATAACTTCTGCTATATCGCCATTACCTGCGGCATTCATAGCATGCATAAGGTTAAGTGCTGCATCAGAGCTAGGTCTATCTGACGAACGTTGCGACCCAACAAGCACAATAGGTATAGGCGAGTTTTGCACCATAAATGTTAATGCTGCAGCAGTATGATGCAAAGTATCGGTTCCGTGTCCAATAACAATACCATCAATACCGTTTTCAATTTCTTTACCAATAGCTTTTGCAAGAGCAATATATTGGTCTGGCCCCATATTCTCAGAAAATACAGCAAAAACTTTTTCTGTATCTAAATTACAGATATCAGCTAACTCAGGCACAGCACCGTATAATTCGCCGGGTGAAAATGCAGGAATTACAGCACCTGTACGATAATCTAATCGTGAGGCTATTGTTCCGCCTGTTCCAAAAAGTTTTACACTCGGCAAACCCGGTGTATTAGGAAATTCTTGTTCAGGAATTGCGTAATTAGCTTTTTTGTAGCCTGTTTCTACCATTGTATTAATAGTAGTAACGTCAACTCCAATATTGTAGCCTGTAATTACTTTTACAACAATATGTAAATCGTCGTCGTTTTCCGAACGAGGTAAAATAGTTCCTTTAAATATACCACGAGTTGTGTCTATTTCTGCTTGACCCCAAACTCTTACATTATATTTCTTTAAAAGCTTTAAAGCTTCTCCTTTGTATCCTTGAAAAAAATCAGCATTCATCTTTTTTTAATTTTTTAGTTTTGAAATAGTTTTTCTTAACTCTTTTAAATCAATATTTCCAATAGCCTGTTTTCGTAATTCACCCATTACCCAGTTTATTATTGCATCTTCATGTTTATTTTTATTAATTACTTTAAATTTTTCTAACAGAAAACCTACTGGTGCTATAAGTTCATCTTTTGTACGCTTTTTAAATTTAACATCTTCTAAAACTGATGTTAATTGCATGCGTGGATGCTGATATATCATTGGTAAAATTTCTTCGGCTATATTTAGGTTTAATTTCTCATCTTTAATAAACTTAAACAAATCGTAAATTACATTATAATTAAACTCGGCTCCAGCAGTGTAATGACCTTCTACATATTTTAACTTATGACCTAAAAATGTGCCTATAAATTTTGCATTAATTTTTAAGTCTTTTACAATTTTTTCAATTAATGGCACCAAATTGTTTTTAAGAATGTATGTGAAAGTATCTTCAGGTATTTTCCATTTTCTGAGCTGTGCAAAACGGTCAACAACCTCAACAGGCATTCTCTTTGCTAATTTATCAATATATTCGTTTGCCAATGGTATTGGCGCTGAATCGGTATCAGGATACATTCTGTCGGCACCAGGCAATACTCTTTCAAAAATAGTACTTCCGTCGTGGAAAGATTTACGAGTTTCTTCAGGTACACCTTCAAAAGCCATTTGGCAACGTTCCTCTATAACTTCAAGAGCAGTTTGCATATCTTCTTCGGGTCCCCAAATTATTATTTGAGCATCGTTATCGCCTGCACCAAGCATAGGTGCAATTATTTCTAAATCTATATCTGTTATTATTGGTTCAAAATCTTCGGTATGAACCATGTTTGGTTTTTCAAGACAAGCTATTACTTTTAAACGGTCTGCAATTTCATTAGCAAATATTTTTGTTGGCTGTGTAAAATGTGACATTATACCCTTAAATTCAGGTAAATTTATTGCAATTAGTTTAAATCCATTATCTTTAGCATCTTTAATAGGTTCGTAAGTAATATTGAACATATCAAAATCGAGATATTCGTAATTCATTTTCCAATTTTTTGGATTTGAAACACGTTTGTTTAATTCTTTTTTTATAGCAAGTAATGCCCATTGTCTGTATGATTCAACATGAGTAAGCTCTGGAATCCATTTTGTATGTGCTACTCCTTTTATTTCAATACGAGTTCCGCCTTTGCAACTTACATTTACATCTTGACGACCAGCTCCCTGGCCTGTACGCACTTTGTCAGTACTACGGTTTAAGAAACGTATATAATCGCAAGCCTCTTTAACTTCATCAGGGTTTACCATTTCCGGATATGTAACTGTTTCAATTAATGGCATTCCTAAACGGTCAGTCTTATATACTCGTTTGTGTCCAATATCAGATATTTCTCTAGCACTATCTTCTTCAATACTAAGTTGAATAAGTTTTACTTTTTTGTTTTTTAATGGTATTTCGCCTTCAACACCTAAAATAGCTGTACGCTGAAATCCGGCAGGAATACTACCATCTAAATATTGTTTACGAGTAATATGTACTTCGCCTACAATATTAAATTTACATAAAAGTGAAATTTCTAAAGCATTTTCTAAAGCTTCTCTATCCATAGGAAATGGCGGAGTATCATCAATTTCGTATGTACAAGCATTCTTGTTATTTATTCTATATGTTATTTCTTTTCGAGTCCTAAACTCCATTAATGCTGTACCATCGTACTCGCCAAGTTCGGAAAGTGTTGGCCGCATGTGGCGAATTAACTCAGCATCGTAATCATCGTGCTTATTAAAAACTCCTGCCGGACAATGACAAAAAAGTTTCTTTTTTGTTAAAATTTGCTGATGGACCTCCAGCCCGGACATAAAACCAATTCTGTCGTAATCTTTTTGTGTAGCTTCCTTACGAGATACGTAGCCAATAGCCTTTTTGGTTTTCTCGTAGTTTTGTTTAGGATCAAACTTATTCATACTCTATACTTCTACTTTATAAAAAATATAAGCTATAAAAGTAATGTGTATTTTTTATTTTTTAGAATTTTTGACTAATAAAAAATAAATTGATTAATTATTAGTTGACTTTTAGTGTTTTAAAAACTGTAAATAGTATTAATGAGTGTAAATATTATTAGAATTTCTGTATCCGGAATTATTAGAATACCAATCAGTGTAAATACTTCCTCCACTTTCAGCCCAATTTCCAAATTTTAAATACGCATCAATAACCGATGCTTTTTCTTTTGGATAATCAAAAGTTTTTGGAATATTTATAGCCCAAGGTAAATTTCGAGTTGTTTTATAATACCTGTTAGATGGTGGATTACTATCATCATTTCCTGTTCCTAATAAGTTTTCATCGGCTAAATCAGTTGGAGTCATATCTGCTAAATGTACTTCTTTACCTCTGTCTAAATCAATAATAATAAATGGATTGTATGGCGGTGTGCCTAAAATATCACTTCTTATAGGGGTGTTAAATTTAATTACTAGCTTTATTGTATCAGGTTGTACGTAAGTACTTCCAATTACTGTATTTATTCCTGTGCCACCTCCAGGATGTGTTAATACATTAAACGCATTATCAAAGACTACAATTACAGCGTTTGTTTGTCCACTTTCAGTGCCATTAGAAGAAATATTTATATACGACTCTTGAATATTTTGCCCTTTTATTGAGCTTATTAAACTTGGCGATATAGGTAGCTCAAATGCAAAACCGTTTTTATAGCTTGCACCAATTGCTTTAACTATAAATTTCACATCCATCTCTGTTATTAGATTTTCAGGATTTGAAATGCTATTAAATTGATAATCAATAACCAAATCGTTATAATCATAATCTCCTGTATATGGCCATAAATCTTCAAAAGCTAATGTTCCAAAAGTTTCGCTATTTGGAAAAGCTGTATTAAATGCTTTTGTGTTGTCGTCAGGATAATCATCGGCATTATCATTTATTCCATCACCATCGGTATCTTGACTATCAGAGTCAACAGTTTCTATGTTATCGGTAGTAATAGCTGTACTAGGGCTTGCTGTTGCATAAAATACAGCATCATTAAAATCATTATCGCACCAACTTTCTCTGTTTAAATCTTCGAAACCAATTAAAACTAAATTACGCTGATTATCATAAAGTAAAACATTATGCTGCTTTAAACTAACATCGGTCTCGGGATTAAATTCAGGAATAGAATAATAATTATATTTTCCATCTCCTACATTTGTACCATTCCAAGCATCAGACACTAAAAACCAGCCAATAACTGTTCCTGATGGAAATTCATTAACAAAGGATTGGGTATTTTCATCATAATATTTTAATTGAACTTTATCGCCTGTTTGTAATTCGCCTCCCGAATTTAAGTACGATGTGTTAGGAAATGCAATTGTGTAATTATTTATATCATCAACCGAAGTTGGTGGATTATCTTGTTGATATGTGAAATAACCCAAAGTATTACGATACCCGGCACCTTCATGCACAAATGTTATCCACACTTCTGCATTTTCCTGTAAAACTAGATTTGTTTCTACTCCAGCTAAAAATTCAGGGTGAGTTACAGGTATTCCACCGGATACATTTTCAGGTAACGATGTGTTAATATCATCTAACAAACCCTGTTCAACTATATCAGAAATAGGATATAAATAATCGGGTAATCCTTGAGAATTCCAAGCCCCTAATGTTAAATATCCATTTTGCTTTACTTTATGTATTGATTTGTTTGTATTTACAGTATTTATACCTCCAAATGTATAATTTATATTAGATGCTGTTGAAAATTCAATATTTGTTTCTACCCCTAAATATCTTGGTGATATATAAATTTTTTCTAAGCTTTTTGGAACAAAAATAGTACTAAATAACTGTCCATTATTATCGGTTACTCCTGAATATAATAGGTTTGCTTTTTTATTTTGTTGAGCTTCAAACGATGAATTTGCATCATAAATATCAATTCTAACATTGTTTAAAGCAGAACCATCGTTTGCTTTAGCAAAAAGTTGTAAATCAATATTTTTAATTAATTTATAGTCGAAATACTTATCAATTTTTAAATCATTTAATGCTTGAGGTTTTATTGTAGCAGGTATATCCTCGTTAATCTCATCTTTATTACACGATGAGAATATAAACAATATAATAGCAGAAATTATAGTTAAATACTTTATATACATAATCTTGATTTTTAGTTGTTTTATACAGCTTTTACAATCAGAACTACGATATAAATAAATTCTGGTTTCAGTTTAATATAGAAACCTTATTATCAGTGCTTAAATTGAGTGTTTGTACTTATTTTATCTTACTTTATATTATTAAAATTTGTCGTTAAATACCGATGTATTTTATAAATTTACTCCGATATAATACTAATATTATTCTCGTTTAACAATTTAATTGTTTTGCTACAAATATTATTATCTTTAATTATTAAACTTATTTGCACATCTGGTTTTACTGTTTTTATTGCTTTAGATTGTTCAATAATTTTTAAACCATCTTTAACAATAATACGACTTTTTCGCTTTTTTACAATAGCTATTTCATTTTTTGATAATTGCAACAATTTAATCTGTTTGGGTTTAATTCCCCGTCCCTTGGGACGTATAAAAGAATAGTATTCCAAAACGATACCTCATCCGCTTGCGGCGAGGAGATTCATTTTTACTACATAAATTATAATCTTTTGAATTTAACTGTTTTGCTTCCATAAATTTAATATTCAACATCAACAACACATCTAAAACCAACCCAGTTTGTAGGTTTCTGATAATGACAATTTGTATTTTCTTTTCCCCCTGTCCAGTTACAGCCACGAGCAACACCTTTTTCCGATGTCATTTCCGAAACATTATCATCGAAAGCATAAATACCAATTTTATTTCTCCAATAATAATAAACCGACGATGTTAAACCTTTGCTTATACGTGTATTAACAGCGTTCTCTTTTTTTGCAACAGGCGGAGTAAAATCTGGTTTTATCATACCTTCATCAGGCATATAAATTGAATCTAAAGTAAGAATATTATCCCATTCTTCAGGAGTAGGTAAACGATATGTAACACGCTTTGGAACATCAATACTTCTTGGATATTTTAAATGATATAGTTTATACAAACTGTTTATATATTCCGTACGCCATTGAGAATATAAAACTGCTTGCTCGTATGTAACACCCACTAACGGATTATTATAGAAAGTTCTGTTTGTAAAATATTCTTTCGATAAATCTATTCCATCAACAATATAAGAGTTCCAAACACTTTCGTCAGGTAAAACTTCTTTATATTCAGGGCTATTAACACCATATCTGTTTTTTATAATATTTATAAATCCTAAGTAATCAATATTTCTCATTTCAAGAACATCTACCCCAAAATTTTTATTTAATAGTACTGTTCCCGGAGGTATTCTGCTCATAATTTTTGCAAAAATTAAACTATCAACCTTTTGTGGAAGTTCCATTTTTTGTCTGAAACCAACAAAAGGCGATGGCTCATTATTCCACTGTTCAGATAAGTTGTTATTAATTTTATTGAAATATGAATTACAACTACCACCCATAACTATATTATTAGTATCAATAATTTCAGAAACATTTCCGATAAGCTTATTAATCCCCAATAAATTTGGCTGAGATTTATTTGTTAAATACGGATACTTATGATATGTAAAATATTTAGTTAAAAACTTCTTATATTTAATTAATTTAGATGATTGTTCGTATAACTGTTTTGAATATTTCTCAGGTAAATCACCGTATTTTAAATGTAATTCATCTGATGTTGTATAAGTGTATAAGCTATCGTTTATATATTTACTAATTTTATCGTAAAACGAAGTATTAATATTTGCAATATTTTGTAATTTATAATCAAGCATTTTACTTGACAGTCCTGATTTTTTTAAATATTCTTTTGCAAAATACTCCCATTCTTTTTTAGTTGGTAAATTAATTTCACTTACAAAATTAGTATTTATATATGTTTGAGTCATCCATTTATTAAACTCATTAACAGCTTCGTAAGAAATATTTACTACAGGTAAATTATCGTATTTTAAATCTTTGAAATAATACAAATAGTTATCGTTATACTGCTCCCACAAACTATCTTTAGGTAAGTATTTTTTTGCAAGGTCAACTTTATTACTATCAATTAAATTAATAATAAATTTACGCCAAATACCATTTGTTACTTCATTAATATTTATTAATCTAATATTCTTTACACTAACCTTAATATTCCATTTATTAAGAGTATCAGATTCGTAAAAAGAACTATCTATAACAATTTTTTTGAAATATTTTTTATAGTTTGTTGGATAATCGTTGTATCTATCATAATTGTAAGTACCAACAATTTTTAATAAAGAATCTTTATGCAACTCTTCTTTTTCTTTTATTTTAACAACGTACCTGAAACCAATTGTTGAGTATTGAGTTTTTGGATTTACAAAACGCTTTAAAAATATACCTGCCTTATTTACTTGTGTTTTCACATCATTAACATTGGTATATACCATCGACTCACGGTAATCTAAATAATTTGCACCAACCACTAAATATCCGTTTTTATCGTTTTTATTATCGTAGTAATCTTCAATTTTTGAACTTAACATATTATCGTCTGATGTTTTTAACATATTTTTATGTAAGGAATAAATATTATCCCAATTAATTGCATAATTATCAGATAACCATTCAGAAACGTTGCCATCAAGCCATTCTATTCCGTTTTGTAAAATATGATTGTATTTTGTAGCGTAGCGTTTATCGTTTTTATATGTTGAGTTAAGATTTTTTAGCGATACATTTGTAATACTATTTTCAAATAAAAAATTCTTTTGCAATGAATAATTGCTTGATAAAACTTTATTATCTAACAATTTATCGAGTTCAGTTTTAGCTGCTGTTTTTGTAAATTGTAATTCGCACAACCAGTTAGATGAATTATTATAGCCTGTTGCTTGTTCGTATTCAATTAAACTTGGAAGTGTATATTCTACATCGTAATTTATACCAATATCGTTTAAATATTTTTGGTGAAAATGTTGTTTCCAATCTAAAAACGCTAGAGCTTGATAATAATTAACTCCCATTACCGGATATTGCGAATTTTTATAATCTGAAAAATAAATAGGATTTACACTATAATAAGGATTAGCACTATTTTTTTTAGGGAAATACAGTTCAATACTGTCAATAGGTGCAATACAAATATCTTGTTTAGATGAATCGAAAAAAGAATAATTATAAGCTTTATTTCTATCTATTTTCCACACTAACCTCTCATCTGTAAGAGTATCAGAACTATTTAATTTTGATACTGTTTTATATTTTACAATATTATAAGTTAGTGTATTATATCCGTTTGTTTGCAATACCCAATTTAAAAACTCTTTATATTCTTTTACCGAAACTTCTTTTTTTGAGAAATAAAAAGGTTTAATTATTTTTTGAATTTGTTCTGAGCTTAACTGATTCAAATCAATTTTTCCATTTTTTGTTAACTTATAATTATTTAAGTAATAGATTATTGATGATGGTAAACTAATTATTTGGTTTGATGGATAATAAACCGGTTTATCATTATTTATGTATGTTTCAAATTTATCAGGATTAATATTTGCAATATCTTGGCCTACATTGATATACACAAAATTGCCCATGCCACTACTAAAAGGCTGACCGTTATAATAAGGCTCAAAAAAATTAAGTTTTTTATTAATACTGAATTCGTCGTTTAAATTTTCCGGCACTACAATAAAACGCTTAATTTTTAACTTATAAGATACATTATTTGCTAATGTATTAAAGTATGGTCCGGGTAATTCTATTACTGTATCGTTTGTATTTGTTACAACTTTATTTGTATCGCTAGCTATAGATTGTAAAGTTGAAAATGTAAAAATTGAAAATAATAAAATTGTTTTAAATAATTTTGAATAATTCATTCTAAATAAGTTTATATTATTGTATAATATTTTTATCGACTTCAAAGCTAATATTTTTTCTAAAAAAAACAAAAAAAGTATTACATTAATGTAAATTAAGTGTGAAAAGCTAAATTTTTCAGATATTATTATAAAAACAATTAAAACACTTGCTAATAAATATTAAAATAAAAATTTAATACAAAGTTGATTTAAAGATGTTAGTTGAGTATCATCAGAATAGTAAAAATATG
This sequence comes from uncultured Bacteroidales bacterium, assembly GCA_947311115.1. GTDB lineage: Bacteria > Bacteroidota > Bacteroidia > Bacteroidales > JAFGXI01 > DYMG01. The sequence continues at coordinate 83,911 of CAMZKE010000078.1, forward strand.
TAAAGTATTGTGAGGTTTTTTTAATATTTTTAACATACATTATTCATACATTTTTATTAGACAAGGTGTTGAACCATGCTGCTGTATATTAATACTGCAAATGGTTTGCAACTAAGTGTCAGGAAAATAAAAAGCATAATATATAAAATATATTTCCCAAATTTGGGAATTAATATTTTAGATTATAACTTCCCATAATCACGCGCAATAGTGCGAAACTTCAGTTAATAATAAAACCTAAAATATCTTTTGTAATAAGGTTTAGTAAATGGATAATAGGTACAGGTATTTATTTAGATGATGTTTATGATGAAATATCTGAATTAATAACTGATTCTTATAGGAGTTTAACAATACAACTATTTATTTTATTATTGTCGTTTATTGTAATGTATTTAATATTAAATAAATACATTAAAAAATTTTGTTAAAAATATTGTTTGTTTTATTTATAATGATTTTAAATTCAGTTTGTTTTATCAAAATACTTAGCTAATTTTTAATATTTATTATCAATATTTTATACATTAGTATTAATAAAATTTAAATTTACACAAAATGAAAAAAATCAGAATCAACAGTATTGCAAAAGCTGTAACTTTAATTATTCTTTCAACAATGTTCTTAATTTTTGTTCTCGTAGGAACATTTAGAGTTATAAAAACACAAAATGATTTATCAATAAGGAAAGAAAAATTAATTGAATCGAGAAAAGAAAATCTTAAAAGTTTTATCGAAATAGCATTTAATACAATTCAAAAGAATTACGATAAATCGCAAAGTAAAGAGGAAATTAAATTAAGAGCCGGCGATAAACTTGAACAATCTGTTGATATATTAATAAGTTTATTGAAGACTTATTACAACCAGAACAAAAATATTTTATCGGAAAACGATTTAAAAAATAATCTTATTAAAATTGTAAAAAATTATAAAGGCAAAAACAATGAGTATTTTTGGATAAATGATACTAGTTTACCGTATCCGGTGATGGTTATGCACCCTAATTCTCCACAACTTGATGGCAAAGTACTAAATAACTCAAAATATAACTGTGCGATGGGTAAAAATCAAAACTTATTTCAAGCAATGGTTGAAGTTTGTAATAAGCATGGCGAAGGCTATGTCGATTATGTTTGGGATAAACCTACAAATAATGGCGTAAAACCAAATCAGCCTAAGTTATCTTTTGTAAAACTATTTAAGCCATATAAATGGGTTATTGGTACTGGTGCTTATATTGATGATATAGAAAATAATATTAAACAAGAATGTATAAACGAAATTAAGCAAATGCGCTACGAAAACGGAACAGGTTATTTTTGGATAAACGACGATAAACTTCCGTACCCAACAATGATAATGCACCCAACAGCTCCTCAGCTTGATGGTAAAGTACTTGATAATCCTAAATATAATTGTGCAATGGGTAAAAACCAAAACCTTTTTCAAGCTATGGCTGAGGTTTGTAACAAGCAAGGAGATGGTTTTGTTGATTATGTTTGGAGCAAACCAACAAAAGATGGTTTAAAAACTGATGTTCCTAAAATATCTTACGTAAAGAAATTTGCCAAATGGAATTGGATAGTAGGTTCAGGAGTATATCTTGATGATGTATATGATGAAATTGCTGTTTTAAAAGCGGATTCGTATAAGAATTTAGCTATGCAACTATTTATTTTATTATTATCTTTTGTAATTATGTATTTTGTGCTTAGTTATTATTTAAAAAATATTGTTGTAAAGCAACTAAAAGTTGTTCAAAATTCTATAAACAAGTTAAGTAGAGGTGTTTTTCCTGAGCCGTTAAAAGTTAAATCAGAAAACGAAATAGGTCAAATTACAAAATCGACAAACACAATGATAGAAAATTTAACTAATGTAAAGGACTTTGCCTTAGAAGTGGGTAAAGGTAATTTAGATATGGAATTTTCTGCCCTAAGTGACGAAGATGAATTAGGTACATCGTTAATTGAAATGCGTAAAAATTTACAAGATGCCAGAGAAAAAGAACAAATAAGAAAAAAAGAAGATAAGCAACGTAATTGGGCTACTCAAGGATTAGCCAAGTTTGCTGAAATTCTTAGAAATAATAACGATAATATTGAAGAGTTATCTTATTCAATAATAAGTAATTTAATCGATTATTTAGGAGCTAATCAAGGCGGATTCTTCTTATTAACAAACACTGGTGAAGATGCTGTAAAAAATGAAGATAAATCGTTTAAGTTAGAAGCTTGTTATGCCTATAACAGAAAAAAATACTTAGAAAAAAATATAGAATGGGGCGAAGGTCTAATTGGTAGATGTGGATTGGAAATGCAAACTATTTTCTTAACTGATATTCCTGAAAATTATATAACAATTACTTCAGGTTTAGGCGATGCTAACCCAACAAGCTTATTACTTATACCATTGTTATTAAACGATGAAATATTTGGCGTAATAGAAATTGCTTCATTTAAAGTTTTTGAACCATATCAAATAGAGTTTGTTGAAAAAGTAGGCGAGAGTATAGCATCAACTATTTCAAGTGTTCAAGTAAATAATAAAACTAAATTCTTATTAGAGCAATCGCAACAACAAACCGAAGAAATGAAAGCTCAAGAGGAAGAAATGCGTCAGAATCTTGAAGAAATGCAGGCTACGCAAGAAGAAATGGCAAGAGCCAAGAAAGATGCTGAACAAGCTCAAAATAATTTAGATAGTGTAATGAATCCGATAATAAGTATTGATAAAGAGTTTAATATTACATATATAAACGAAGCCGGTATTAAGATTTCCGGAGTTTCAAAAGATAATGCCTTAACTAAAAAATGTTTTGAGCTGTGGGAAAATCCACACTGTCATACAGAAAACTGTAGATGTGCATTGGCAATGACAAGCAAAAAAGAAGAAACAGGTAAAACAACAATAAATGCAACAAACGAAGAAATAGTATATACCGGTACACCAATATACGACGAAGAAGGAAATGTTACCGGAGCCGTTGAAGAAATAATATTATTAACAGAACTTAAAAAAGTATTAAAATGAAAAAAGTAATTATTGCAGTAGCTATTTTAGCTTTACCATTTGTGGTTAAATCACAAGAAAAAGAAAAACCTAAATTTGGAATAAAATTTAGTGGTTTTATTCGTAACGATGTAATTTATAATTCACGGCAGGTTCTTGCTGCACGTGGCGAGAACGATTTTGTGTTAGTTCCTGACCAAATTATTCTTGATGAAGATGGTAATGATATTAATGCAGTACCAAACTTTAATATTATTAGTTTTACAACAAGAGTACGTGCTAAAATTACCGGACCTAACGCGTTTGGTGCTAAAACTTCGGGTTTAATTGAAGGCGATTTTTTAGGTGCAACAGGAGTATCTAAATTTAATTTAAGATTAAGGCACGCAATTGTAAAATTAGATTGGGAAAAATCTCATTTAATGATGGGACAGTATTGGCACCCAATGTTTGTAACCGATTGTTATCCTAAAACACTATCGTTTGGTGCAGGTATTACTTTTAATCCTTTTGCAAGGAATCCACAGATACGCTATACTTATAATTTTACTGATAAGTTTACTGTTTCGGCAGCAGTATTATCGCAGGGTATGTACCGAAGTAAAGGCGACCATTATTCACAGCAAAACTCAGGAATACCTGAAAGTAATATTCATATACAATACAAGTCAGATTTATTAACCGTTGGTGCACAATTCGATTATCAAGTATTAAAACCAAGATTAGTAACCGATTCAAACTATACTACAAATACAACAGTTTCGAGTATGAGTTATTTGGCTTACGCAAAACTTAGCTTAAAACCAATAACTATTAAATTGTATGGTATTTACGGACAAAGTAACGATAATATGGTTATGATGGGTGGTTACGCAATAAAAGACAGAGAATATACACCAGCAGAAGTTAGTAAAAATATTGTTGAATATATACCATACAACACACTTTCTACTTGGTTAGATTTTGAAACAACAGGTAAAAAAGTGCAATTTGGTTTGTTTTTAGGATATTCAAAAAATATGGGAGCTGCTGACTCTGTGTTAACATCGTCTTATACAGGGCGTTGGGGTAATGTAAATACATTAATGCGAGTTGCTCCAAGAGTAATTGTAACATCAAATAAGTTTAAAGTAGGTTTTGAGGTAGAGTATTCTACAGCTGACTACGCAGAGCAAAAACTTGATGCAAACGGAATAGCTGTTGCAGGTTCTGATATTGGAGGTATTGATAAATTTGGTAATGTAACAAATTTTAATACTGCTAATAATATTAAGTTTTTACTTTCGGTAGCTTATATATTCTGATTTTTAATATAATAGCCACTCGTTGCCAAAATAGGATTTAATAAATTGTTTATTAAATCCTATTTTTTTTACATAATAGGCAACTAAAGTTTGATTAACTTTGTCTGAAAAACAAATAAACCGTTAAATTAAATAAAATGACAAAGCAAATTTTTCTTATAGTGTTAGTTACACTATCGTTCTTTTTTGGAACAAACAATGCAGATGCACAAACAAATTTACCTCCTGAAATTTGTGGCAGATATGCTGAATTAAATTATTCAGGAACAATACCAACAGGATATACCGGTTATTGGATTGACTCCACAAATACAGTAGTAAATTGGTGGCAAGTTGTTAACCAAACACAAGGTAATGGACCTAACACAACTGCTGAAGTTGGAAACTATGGACAAAATGCTTTTGCATTTGTAACAACCAATGGTACTGAGCATGATACAACAGCTTGGGTTACTACTGTTTTTATGCAAAAACCAACAGTTGACGCATGTCCAAGTTGTTACAGATTAGAAAACGTAACACTTGATAATGTTAACGGTGGCTATACTGTTGAAATTGGAAGCGTACGTACTGATACAATATGTTTATACGATAATAGTTCCTTTTATACATTAAATCCGGCATTTAATATTGGTCAGCCAAAATGGTCAAAAAGTTTAAACGGAATTGATTTTGCAAATGGCGTTCCTCCTGTTTATAATGAAACACAAGAAGCATACGATTCTGTGTATGTTAATATTTATAATTCTGATGAAGCTAATGCTGTCGGCGATTATTATATGTTAGTTTTTAAATCAGAAAATGGAGCCGGTTGTGCCGATTCTGACACATTACTTGTTTCGTTTGTAAAACAACCAAGTGCTACAATTGAATTTAGACAACCATATTGCCACGGTCAAGATGGACTTGTGTGGACTGCTATTGATTATGAAGCAAACCCAACAAGTTTTAATTGGGATTTCGGAAATAATGCAATTATAGATTCTACATATATTGATGTTACAACTCCTGATAGTGTATATTCAGTGTCTTGGGGAAATAATAATGATTGTGATAATCTTATTCATCAAATTAGATTAACAGCAAGTAACGATTGGGGTTGTGTGTCATCATTAAATTCGGTATATGTTGAAGAACCCGGATTACCTAATCCTACATTTAATAGTGTCCAACCCGATTGTGGAGTTGCTAATGGTATAATTAGAATCTCGCATGATAGTTTAATTGTTTGTGAAGACACAATAAATTATGCTTATTTACATGAGTGGATTAATTCAACAATATCCGGTTATGATTATCAAGTTGATTATGGGAATAATACAATAATTGATTCATTAATTAATGTTTCGTCACAAGATACAAGTTGGTTAGAGTTTACATATACTTCTTTTATAACAAGCGACACATCTTGGGTTGGACCACAATTTCAGTGTAAAGATACAATACAAATAATTTTAGATGATTGTACATTTATTTTTAACTATAATAATAATGAGGCAAACATTAATGTATATCCAAATCCAACAATTGAAAGTATTACAATTGAAGTAAATAATTATCAGCTTATTAAAAATAAAGAAATTATTACTATTACCAATTTAACAGGTAAAGTTGTTAAATCAAGTATTTTAGAGTCAAGTAATTTCACACTAAATGTTTCAGAATTAATAACAGGTATATACATATTAAAAATAGGAAATACAGTAAGTAAATTTGTGAAAGAATGAATTATATTCTTTTAGAGAAAATATTGAAAGTCTTACCATAATTATGGTAGGGCTTTTTTTATGTTTCGATAATATTTATTCGCAAAACAAAACTAACTTTTTAGCTGTTTCTTTTGGGTTATCTTCAGTTAAATTAAGCTCAGAAACTGTTTTAAGTTCACGTTTAAGTAAACCGTGATTATAAGCTTTGTCATAATAGGTTAAGCTTAGGTTGACAGCATAAGTCATATCGCCATTTTGTACCGATTCTATTGCAAGTTTAGTTTCGTTTGGTCCTAGTCGTTTTTTTATACGATTTAGATGATAAATTAATACCTCTTTGTCAGCATAAGTATAATCTTTAACCAAACGCTTTATACGAACTTCTTTTGGAACATTAATTTTAATAACAGGAGCTTGTCGCATCTGCAAGAATATCTCGTCAGGAATATGATTTAAACCAATAGCTTTACTTTCGTCTTCAATCCAAATACGCTTATGTAAATTTAATTTTGACCAAGCTTTGTATAAGTTGTTTTCAAATTGTTCGGTACTATGTTGTTTCTTTTCGCCAATAGCACCAAAAGCAGAGCCTTTATGATGTGCAATTCCTTCTAAATCTATAATTTGTTCGCCAAGTTTTTTGAGTTCCTTTAAAATATCGGTTTTACCACTACCGGTAGAGCCACTTAAAATGGTAATATTAGCTTGCTTTGCAAGTTCATTTTTAATGAATTGTCGGTAAGCTTTATACCCACCTTCAAGAATTTCTACATTTAAACCTGCTGTTTTGAAAAGCCACGCCATACTACCACTACGCATTCCTCCACGCCAACAATGAATAAGTATTTTGTTGTTTTTTGCTATTTTTTTAGCTTTTACAACAAACTTAGCCATTTTAGGACCAACAATATCTAAACCTGCAAGAATAGCTTTGTCTTTGTTTTGTTTTTTATAAATTGTACCAACTTTGGCACGTTCGTCATTATCGAAAAGTGGTAAATTAATAGCTCCGGGAATATGAGCTTGAGCAAACTCACCCGGCGACCTAACATCAATAATAGGTATATCAATCCCTTTTTCAAGAAATATTTTTGGTTCTATACTTGGGATTTCTATTTTCATTTAATTATATTTATTTATTAATCATAGGTCTCAATTTTCCCGTCTAACCTCTGACTTCTGACCTCTGACCTCAGACATCTCACGAATAACATCTCCAATCTCCCTACTTAATCTCGCCTCCATTAATTATTGTTTTTTCAGGACTCATAAATGCAAGCGAACCATCAGCATTTTCTGCCATCAGTATCATTCCTTGCGACTCAACACCTTTAAGTTTACGAGGTTCTAAGTTTACTAAGATACTTACTTGTTTACCAATAATATCCTCTGGTTTGTAATATTCTGCAATACCCGAGACAACTGTACGAACATCTATTCCTGTATCAACAGTGATTTTTAATAGCTTTTTAGTTTTTGCAAGTTTTTCTGCTTCGGTAATTGTACCAACTCTAATATCAAGTTTTGTAAAATCGTCGAAAACTATATTCTCTTTTTGAGGTTTAGCAACAGCTTGCTCAATTTCGTTAGCTTTTTTTGTTTCAAGTAATTTATTTACTTGTGCTTCAACTTCAATATCCTCAATTTTAGAGAATAGGAGAGTAGGTTTGTTAATTAAATGACCTTGCTTTAATAAATTACACTCACCAATTATACTCCAGTCGGTTTCTGAAATATTGAGCATGTCACGTATTTTTTTGGCTGTAAAAGGTAAAAATGGTTCAAAAACTTGCGATAACGAAGCTGATAACTGTAAAGTCATATACATAATATTTTTAACTCTTTCAGGATTTGTTTTTATCTGCTTCCAAGGTTCACTATCAGCAAGATATTTATTCCCCAAACGAGCAATATTCATTGCATTTTTTAAAGCTTCTCTAAAATGATATGTTTCAATATTTTTATCTATAGTTTCTTTAAGTTCGCTTACTTGTTCTTTTAACTCTCTGTCTGCAGCTCTAAATTCTTGAGGCTCTGGTTCCGGTACTTCGCCAGCATAATATTTATTTGTTAATACAACAACTCTATTAATAAAGTTACCTAGAATTGCCACAAGTTCGTTGTTATTTCGGTCTTGAAAATCTTTCCAAGTAAAATCGTTATCCTTTGTTTCCGGTGCGTTTGCAGTTAAAGTATATCGTAAAACATCTTGCTTGTTAGGGAAATCTTTTAAATATTCGTGTAGCCAAACTGCCCAATTTCTTGATGTTGAAATTTTATCGCCTTCAAGGTTAAGAAACTCGTTAGCAGGTACATTATCAGGTAAAATATAGCTTCCTTCTGCTTTAAGCATGCTTGGAAAAACTATACAGTGAAAAACAATATTATCTTTTCCAATAAAATGAATGAGTTTTGTGTCTTCGTCTTTCCAATATTTTTCCCAATCAGGAGTTAGGTCTTTTGTTGCCGAAATATAGCCTATAGGAGCATCGAACCAAACGTAAAGTACTTTTCCTTCGGCACCTTTAACAGGAACAGGTACACCCCAATCTAAATCACGACTTACAGCACGAGGCTGTAAACCCATATCAAACCACGATTTGCATTGTCCGTAAACATTTGGTTTCCATTCTTTATGTTCTTCTAAAATCCATTTTTCTAAAAATGGCTGATATTTGTCTAATGGTAAAAACCAGTGTTTTGTTTCTTTAAGTGTTGGTGCATTGCCGGTTATAGCTGATTTTGGATTAATTAAATCGGTAGCGTTTAATGATGTTCCGCAAGCTTCGCATTGGTCGCCATAAGCTTTTTCGTTTCCGCAATGTGGGCAAGTACCTGTAATGTATCGGTCTGCTAAATATTGATTAGCTTCTTTATCGTAAAGTTGATTAGAGGTTTTTTCAATAAACTCGCCTTTTTCGTAAAGATTTGTAAAAAACTCTGACGATGTTTTTGCGTGAGTTTTAGAACTTGTTCGTGAATAAATATCGAAAGAAATTCCAAATTCTTTAAACGAATCTTTTATTATTTTGTTGTATCTATCAACAATATCTTTCGGTGTAACACCCTCTTTTTGAGCTTTTAGCGTTATTGGGACTCCGTGTTCGTCTGAACCACATACGTAAATAACATCTTTTTTTTGTAAACGTAAGTATCTAACATAAATATCAGCAGGAATGTAAACTCCGGCTAAATGTCCAATATGTACTGGTCCGTTGGCATAAGGTAATGCAGCTGTAACGGTATATCTTTTAAATTCTTTTGACATCTGTTTTGTTTTTTTGCAAAATTAGTGTTTTTATCATAAAAAAACGCAGACTTTCAAAAATCTGCGTTATATAATTAAAATAATTATTTCTATAAATTAGGATTTACAATATTTCCGATAAATAATATCGAGTTTGTTTCGGTATCTTTAATTATAACAATAAAAGGACGGTTAACTTTAAATTCTTTTATTGGATGCGGTGCAACACTTGTTGTACGCATTAATACCGCTGTTACAGCAGCTGCTTCTGTTCCTTTTTCGTTTACGCCAATATATGTTTTGTGTATTACATTCGATATAAATAGCTTTTGCTTACTTATTCCGCTATAATCTGCCGTTGGTGTAAATGCCTCTTTCATTCCCAATTCTGATAGTGCATCTTTTAATTTAAACGATGATTCAAACTCAAATTTTGGCATATAGAACTTAATTTTTTCTTTTTTTAAGCCGTTTAATACGTCGGTGTAATTATTTATATTAAAGTTACTTATATTTGTTTTAGGCATAATAACAATCATTGATAATTTATCGCCTTTATATGGTAACTCGATAGCTTGTAAGCCTTTATTTTCAAAATATTTATACTTTTCTTTATGATACATCATGTTTACTGTAACAACTTTGTTTTCTACAGTAGTAAATTTATCTTTTTTTGTTGATTTTGTAATAAATGGATATTTCCATTCTGCATTAAAATAAACCGCATTTGTTAATATCAATTTAGAGCTTGCTACATCGTTATCATCAACAATATTTTTAATTTTATTATTAGTATTATCGCTTGCCCATTTGTTTATTTTCTTAGCATTTGTTTTTGGATAAACAGCTGATTCAAAATATTTTTTATTTCTTCTTTTAAAGAAATACTTTAACTTTAAATTTTTATCAATCCAAAGTGCATTTGCAATATCTAAAGTTAAGTTTGAGTCGTTATAAGTTTTCATTGTTTTGTTTAATAACTTAAAACTTTTGGCTGTATTTTTATTAAAATACATTGTTTTTTCCATTACAGTTTTTGTGTTGTTTTTTGCACCCAAGTATGTCATAGCAAGTGCCGAACTTATACTATAAGGCGATATAAATACATTTTCGCTTGTAGATATTAATGTTTTTCTAATATCGAATGCAAATTTATTATTGTTATTTGCTTGTTCGTTGTTTTGAGCAAGTAATGCTGTTGCCATAAAACTTAGTACTAATGTATATATAAGTGTTTTCATTAAATTATTTTTTTGTAAAGATATTCTATTTAGTAATACAAAAAAAGCTTGCAAATTAATTATTTACAAGCTTTTTATATTAAAAAAAATTATTACTGAAGGTAATTTATTTCATTATTGTTTTTTTCTTTATCAAGTTTTACTTCAACAAAAACATCACCTTTATTTTTTGCATAATAGCGATAAAAATATGTAGTGTCAATTTGAGGTCCATTTCCTGAAATATCAGGACTAATAGTCATTTTACTTATTGATTGTACATATTGTTTTATACAAGTCTCGGTACCAGTTGGTGTTTTAACTTTCTCTTGAGAAATATTTTTGTAAGATGTTTCTAAGTCTAATGTTAATGTAATTTCCATTTGAAATCCACTTAAATTTACCATTGTAGAACCGCTTCCTGTACTAGTATCGTGCAAGGTGTCTCCAACAGCTAGAGGAAACTCTAACATTGTTAAATTATCTGTATTAATAATGTTAATTTCGGTTGTATCATTCATATCTACTGACATTCCTAAAATTTCTACTTTATCAGATGCTTTATTCATATATAACCTGTTATTTCCTGCATCTAATACTAAATTAGCATTATTAAACAATGAACCCGAAGTGTAATCTGATGGGCTTCTAAAACGAGTAGTATCGTTATAATCGCTAACTAACATACTTAAATCAACAATACCATTTTTTACTTCTAACGAAAGTGTATCTACATTAGATGAGTCTATTTTATGGTAATAAGTATCATCTACACCACCTAAATCACTTGATGTTATAGTGATAGTTGAACTTCCTGATGAAGGTGTTGAATTTTCTTCATCATCTTTTTTACAAGATGCAAAAACAACAGCGAAAATAATTGTAAATAGAGCTATTTTTTTCATTATATTTAGTTTTAAATTTCAATAAAAGTACATAAATTTTATAATTAATCAATAAAATTTTATATTTACACCCAAAATATTGAAAATGAAAAACCTATTAATCACATTATTACTTATTAGTTTTGGTTATGTTTTTTCTGCAAAAACAGACACAACAACAATAATATTTTTGCATCCAACGGTAAAAAACATTAAAACTTTTGTGTTTTTAAAAGATAACAATTTCATTAATATTGAAAAAGTTAAATATATAGGTGTTTATTACAATAAAGAGGAATACGACTATCAGAAAAGTATCGATTTTTTAAAAGACACAACAATAAATTATATTTCGTTATACAGAGTAACCGGTGATATTGAACAAAAAGACATATATAAAAATAATAATTTAACAAATATTTTTGATAGTTTATTTACAATAAGTAATGGTATTGTTTTTATGGGTGGCGATGATATTCCACCTGCGGTTTACGAAAGTAAAATGAATTTATTAACTGAAGTTGATGACCCGTATCGTCATTTTTTTGAAATAAGTTTTATGTATCACTTAATAGGTAATAATGATATTACTTTTAACCCATTACTTGATAAAAATAATAATTATGTAGTATGGGCAATTTGCCTTGGTATGCAAACAATGAATGTTGCAATGGATGGCGATTTGTATCAAGATATTCCGTCGGAAATATATGGATTTAAGCATGTTGAAGATGTTGTGGCAAAACCACAATTAATGCACAAAAATTATTTTAGCAATTTAATGTATAACGATTCGCTTTTAGGTGCAACAATGCACGAAATAAAAGCAACAAAACATAGTAATAAAATTTTTGGACTGTTAAATTCAAACAAAACGCCTTATGTTTTAAGTTGGCATCATCAGGCAATAAAAACACTTGGCGATAATTTAGATGTTATTTTTACATCAATAGATGGGAGAGTGGCTGAAGGAATTGCACATAACGATTACCCCAATGTATATGGTTTTCAGTTTCATCCCGAATATACAAAACTTTATAAAGGCGATATATTAATTAAGGAGTATCCTAACTCTAAAGCCATAAGTTTGAAATCAATTTTAGTTGAACGAAATAGCTTGCAGTTTCATAAAGACTTATGGCAGTTTTTTTCAAATCTATTTACAAAATAAAACTTGTTAATAAAAAAACAATTAAAAAATTATTAAATTAAAAATAAAGCTTTAGATTTGTATTGATTTTTGGTTAAGGGAATACTGTTAAAATCAGTAGCTGTCCCCGCAGCCGTAATCTCGACTCTGCTTGCAGAGTAGTATGTTTTTATTCTACACCACTGGTTGTTGTATAACCGGGAAGGTAATTAAAAATCGAGAGAGCCGGAAGACCTGCCAGTAAATCACAATTTTTCGTAGCTTTCGGGTGAAAAGGCTTAGAGGATATACTTTATTTATTCTCCATTCTTTATTCCGATTAGTGAACGAGTATTTAATATTATTTGTTTAACTAATTTTTTATTAAAATGAAAAAAACTTTACTTTTCGTAAATCTGCTAATTATAGCAGTAGTGTTTAATGCAAAATCGCAAATAGATTTTGAAGCTATGTTGCACGACTATCAAAACGGAGCAACTTTAAATGGTGGTTTTCACAGTAACAACTACCAATTCCCCAATTATTATAATGCAGCTTGGAACTCGTGGAGTGGTTTTGCGTACAGCAAAATGACAGATGCCACAACAAGCGGTTATACTAATCAGTACAGTGCTGTAGCCGGCTCGGGCTATAATGCTAGTGCAAATTATTTAGTAGCAAATGTATCAACTTATAATGCAGGAACTTATATAAAGTTTGATACTGCAAGTGCAATTAATGGCTTTTACGTAACTAACTCAACTTACGCACATAACAGTATGCGTGATGGCGATAGTTTTGCCAAAAAATTTGGTACTGATACTAGTGCAACAGGTGTTAATGACGGAACAAATGGTGAAGACTGGTTTTTATTAACTATAAAAGGTTTTAATAACGGAGTTTTTACCGATTCGGTTAACTTTTATTTAGCTGATTATCGTTTTTCTGATGATTCCCAAGATTATATTATTGATGCTTGGACAATGGTTGATTTAACAAGTTTAAATACAGTTGATAGTATTAGTTTTGGCTTGTCATCATCTGATGTAGGAACATACGGAATGAATACACCAGCATATTTTTGTTTAGATTTTATTGCTGATGAAAACAATGTTTCTACCGATTTTGAAGAATTTCAGTTTGATTATTATAATGGCTCTGATTTAGCAGGAGGTTTTACAAGTGGAGAAGGATATTTTTATAACAATTATAACGAAGCCTGGGGGGCTTGGAGTGGTTTTTCATACTCACGTGTAACAGATAATATTACTTCTGGTTGGGCAAATCAATATAGTGCAATTACAGGTGAGGGCTATAATAGCTCAGAAACTTACGCTGTTTCTTATAGTACATCATCAATAAAATTAGATTCTGTTTATACCGTAAATAGTATTTTTGTAACAAACTCAACTTATGCTTATAACAGTATGCGTGATGGCGATGCCTACGGAAAACAATTTGGTTCTACAACTAATGCTAATGGCGATGATGATGGAACAAACGGCGAAGATTGGTTTTTGTTAACAATTAAAGGTTTTGTTAATGGAACTTTTGCCGATTCTGTTAATTTTTACTTAGCTGATTATCGTTTTACTGATGATAATGATGATTATATTGTTAATGATTGGAGAGAAGTAGATTTAACTTCTTTGGGTGAAATTGATAGTCTATCTTTCGCCTTAAGCTCATCAGATGTTGGTAATTACGGAATGAATACACCGGCATATTTTTGTTTAGACCATATTACAACAACTTTAACAAGCGAAATAGTTTTAAATGAAGAAACAACATTAACTAATACTGTAATGTATCCTAATCCGGTTAATGATATATTACATATTTCAAATGCAAATAATTCGCAAATTAAAATAGTAGATTTATCGGGTAAAGTATTGTATAACAAGTATTCGTATAATAATATTGAAACCGTTAATTTAAGTGAATTTAATACGGGAATATATTTTGTTTCAGTAAAAACTGATGAAAAAGTAACAACTAAAAAAATAATTAAACGATAGTTGTTATGCCACTAATGGATATTTATTATTCGTATGTTGATTAAATGTAATTAATAAAATACTTCGCTATGGCTCAGTATGACAACAATACTTTAAGGTTTTGTAAACTCTAAATAATTTGTCATTCTGAGCATAAAGCGAAGTATTTAAACAACGATTAACAATTACCACGAATTATAATCTAATTAAGTATAAAAAATGAATAAAATAATAAACATAATATTATTACTAATTGCAATAAGTACTAGTGCTCAATATGCACCACCGGTGGGTAGCGAGGGCACAACTGCAATAAGTAAAGATAGTAGTATAATTAAAGCTTGGGCATCAGAATATCAAAACTATATAATTGGTACCGATGTAGATACAACTTGGCAACATCCTGAAAAAGCTTTAGGTGTAGCCGAAGGTGTTTCAGGCGAAATTGTTTCGCTTGGTAGAGGAGGAGAACTAACTTTAACTTTCAATAAAGATATAATTAACGGTGAAGGACCTGATTTTGCGACATTTGAAAATGGATTTTCCGATACTTTTTTAGAATTAGCTTGGGTAGAAGTTTCGCAAGATGGTGTTAATTTTGTTAGGTTTCCTAATTATTCTTTAACCGAATCGGCAGTTAATGGTTTTGGTAATGTTGATGCTACAAAAATAATGGGGTATTGTAGTAAATATCGTCAAGGCTATGGAACACCATTCGATTTGGATGATGTTGGATTAGATTATGCAAAATACGTTAAAATTATTGATATTATTGGTGATGGAACAGCAACCGATTCTGATGGAAATATTATTTATGACCCATATCCAACATCGGGTAGTGCCGGAGTTGATATTGATGCAGTTGCTGTAATAAATCAGCGAGAAACTGATGGTATTAATGGTATTAGTAATAACACAAATATTTCTATATTCCCAAACCCTGCGGTTAATTCAGTACATTTAGTAGTTAATAATAATCAATTAAATAAATTTGTTAAAATAATAGCTGTTGATGGTAAAGTGGTTAAGAGGTTTGTGGTTAACAATTTACACTCTGTTCTTAATATTGAAGATTTGAAAAAAGGAATGTACTTTTTGAGTGTAGATAATCTTAGCATTAAATTAATAAAAAAATAGGAGCTATAGCCACGAGTACAGTTAAAAGCCACGAATGCACGAATAAAATTTAATATTTATTTGTAAATAAATGCCACGAATGGATATTTGATGTAGGCTCTTTAATAATAGCGTTCACTCATGGAAAAGAGGGACAGGGAGATTGATTAAAGATATTATTAGCCACGAATACACGAATAATTATATTGTAAACAAGCTTAAAGTAAATGATTAAAAAAGCAAACATATTATTGTTTTTATTACTATCAATAGCTACTTATGCCCAAAATAATTCAGATACAATAGATATTCCTGAAGTTAGTATTACTGCAAAGAAAATACTTAAAAATACATCACTAAATATCTCAAAAATTGACTCATTACAACTAAAAGAAGCGGTTAATGCCGATTTAGGCACTCTTTTGTCAGAGAGTACACCAATATTCGTAAAATCGGAGGGTAGAGGTGCATTGTCAACCGTATCGTTTAGAGGAACAGCAACATCACATACCGATGTATTGTGGAACGGAATTAGTTTACAGTCGCCAATGTTGGGACAGATTGATTTTTCGTTAATTCCCGCTTATTTATCAGATGAAATAAATATTTATGCAGGAGCAAGCTCAATAGCTAATACAAGCGGTGCTTTAGGTGGTAGTATTGCTATTAATAATAAAGCCGATTGGGATAACAAGTTTTCGGTAAAATTTATTCAAGCTATTGGAAGTTATACAACTGTTAACGATTATTTGCAGTTTAAACTTGGAAATAAGAAAATTCAATATAATACCCGTTTATTATATAACTATTCTAAAAACGATTTTAAATTTGTAAATAAAAATATTGCTGATATAAATCCTGAAACAGGCGAATATATTTATCCTACACAAAAAAACAATAATGCAGATTATATAAATTATAGTATTTTACAAGAGTTATATTATAGATTAAACTCAACAAATATATTTTCTGTAAAATATTGGTTTCAAAACTCCGATAGAAGTATTCCTACCCTAAATACTTATGAGGGTAACGATTACTCAAATATTAATTCGCAAACGGATAAATCGCATAGGATAGTGGCTGATTATAAGCATTATTGGAATAAATCAACAATTAAATACACTTCGGCTTTTATTTATAAACAGTTAGATTATTTTTTGCAGAATTATATTAACGGAAAGGGGTATGAATATGCAGTTCAATCGAAAAGTTCTTCAATATCATTTTATAATAAACTAGATTACAACTTAAAACTTTGGAAGAATACAAATATTGATTTTAAATATAGTTTTGTGCATCATCAGGCTGAATCTATTGAGTTGCAAAAACAAGAGGGCTATACAGCAAAACGTGATGAACAGAATTTGTTTTTTATGTGGAATCAACAAATATTCACCAGATTATCATCAACAATAATATTACGTCAGAATTTTGTTAATAATAAAGCAATACCGTTAATTCCTTACATAGGGGTAGAGTATATTATAAATAATAGGCAAAGTATTATAGCAAGTGCAAGTGTAGCAAAGAATTACAGAACGCCATCGTTAAACGATTTATATTGGCAACCGGGTGGAAATCCTGATTTAAAACCGGAAAATGGTTTGTCTTATGAGCTTTCAGTAAAGGCATCACCAAAAATAAAAAATATAAAAATAAATACAGGTCTAACAACTTTTTATAATAATATTAATGATTGGATAATTTGGATACCATCAGTAAAAGGCTATTGGGAACCAAGTAATATACAGAAGGTTATATCGAAAGGAGTGGAGTGTAATATTAATTTTAGTTTTAAAATTAAGAAACTGCTTGTAAATTTGGGTGGAAATTATGCGTTTACCCAATCGTTGAATTATGGCGATACAATGCTTTGGGGAGGCAATTCGTATGGAAAACAATTACCGTATATTCCTGTTCACTCGGGTAATATTTTTATTAGTTTGCATTTAAAGGCTTACTTTGTAAATTACACACATAATTCTTATTCTGAAAGATTTACAAGTTCAAGCAATAATGTTAGTAAACGAGATTGGTTATACCCGTACTTTATGAATAATTTAAGTTTTGGAAAAGATTTTATGATAAATAAAATGATATTTTCCGCACAATTTAAAATATATAATTTGTTTAACGAAGAGTATCGTTCTGTACTAGGGAGACCAATGCCAAGGCAAAATTATTTACTAACTTTGAGCTTCAAATTTTAATAATGGGTAATAGGAAAAATATAATATATTATCAATTATTGGTTATAATAATCTTAACCATGTTTTATCAATCTTGTATGAATGACGATTCTATTCGTGATTTTGAAAGACTAAATCAAAATAATTCAGAACAAGCTGTTTTCATACTTAACGAAGGTAATTTTATGTATTCAAATTCATCATTATCATATTATAATATTAGAACAAAAAATGTGATTAACGATGTTTTTTACAATACAAATGCTTTGCCCTTAGGCGATGTTGCTCAGTCAATTACAATAAATGATAGTATTGCATACGTAGTAATAAATAATTCAGGTAAAATTTACATTATTAATACAAAAAACTTTAAATATATTGGTAAAATTACCGGTTTAACATCGCCTCGATATATTCATCTGATAAATGAAAGCAAGGCTTATGTTAGCGATTTGTATGCAAAAGCAATAAGCGTTATAAATTTGCAAACAAATACTATTACAGGTCAAATTAGCACTGGTAATTTAGCTTCTACTGAGCAAATCCAACAGTCAGGGAAATATGTGTATGTAAATTGTTGGTCGTACAGTAATAAAATTCTAAAAATTGATACTGAAACTGACAATATAGTTGATTCGTTAACAGTTACAAAACAACCTAATTCGTTGCGAATTGATAAGAATAATATGCTTTGGGTACTTTCTGATGGTGGTTTTGCGGGTAGTTCGTACGGACAAGATACTTCGGCTTTAACAAAAATTGATTTACAAACATTTACAATTACTAAAATATATAAATTTAACGATTTAAATGCATCGCCAAGTAAACTACAAATTAATTTGAATAAAGATAGTTTGTTTTTTATTTTCAATAATTGGGGAGGCTCAAATGTTAGTAATAGTGGAATTTATACAATGAGTGTTTTTGATGATGTATTACCAATAAATCCAATAATAGAGCAGGGTAGTAGGTTGCTTTACGGATTAGGTGTGTCGCCAAATTCTGAAATTTATGTTTCCGATGCAAAAAACTATTCACAAGCAGGTACTATTTATCGGTATTCTTCAAACTTTACGGCTGTCGATACTTTTGAGGTAGGTATTGCCCCAAATAGCTTTGGATTTTGCGAATAATTCCATCTAACTAAATTGGTAAAACTCTGAATATCACCAATATGGTGTTTGTTAAAATTTAGTTAGATATTTTTTGCTACTTTTTCTAAAGTCTTGTAATCCGGGTTAGCTCGGATTATCCATGTATATAGGTAATTGATTGTAATATTATTGAATTATATGAATACGAGTAAAAATAAAAAAGCACCAATAAACTTATTTACTGATGCTCTTACTTATTACTCACTTCTTTTTAGAAGTCGTTTTCTTCTTAGCTACTGGTTTTTTCTTAGTGGCAGTTTTCTTTTTTGCAGGAGCTTTTTTAGTAGTAGCACCTTTGCTTTGTTTTTCTATTAATTCTTTACAATCTTCAACTGTTAATTTAGCAGCATCGGTAGTTTTTGGAATCTTATAATTTTTCTTTTGAAATTTAATATAAGGTCCCCAACGTCCTTTTAGTACTTCAATTTCGGCATCTTCGTAGATGTTTATTATTTTTTCTTTATCTGCCTTACGCTTTTCTTCAATAAGTTCAATTGCACGAGCTAATTCAACAGTGTAAGGGTCGTCAATATCTTTTTTAAGCGATACAAATTTACCATCATGACGAATATAAGGACCAAAACGCCCAATCGCCGCTACTACTTTTTTATCTTCGTAAGTTCCTAAATCGCGGGGTAATTTAAAAAGCTCTAAAGCCTGTTCAAGTGTTAAATCGTTCATTGAAGTACCACGAGGAATACCTGCAAATGTTGGTTTTTCAGCATCAGGGTTTTCTTTCTGCTCTTCGCGGCTTAACGATTCGCCAAGTTGCACCATTGGTCCAAATCTGCCAATTTTAACATAAATAGGTTTTCCTGTTTTAGGGTCGTTGCCTAAAAGTTTTTCACCGGTATTACGTTCCGAGTTTTCTAGTGTGTCTTCAACAGTTTTATGAAATGGCTTATAGAATTTCTTCATCATTTCTGTCCATTCCATTTTACCGGCTGCAATTTTATCAAATTTAGCCTCAACATCGGCAGTAAAACTATAATCTAATATAGTTTCGAAATGCTCAACTAAAAAATCGTTTACAACCATTCCAATATCAGTAGGGAATAGCTTTTGTTTTTCGTAATCGTATTTTTCGGTAACAGTTTCTTTTTTAACTGCTCCGTTTTTCATTGTGTATTTTTCAATTTGGCGTTCCTTAGGGTCGCGAGTTTCTTTTACAACATATTCTCTCTTTTGAATTGTTGTAATAGTTGGTGCATAAGTTGACGGACGACCAATACCTTTTTCTTCAAGTTTTTTAACCAAACTAGCCTCGGTAAATCGGGCAGGGTGGTTAGAGTGTTTTTCTACAGATATAATCTCAGATACATCAAGTTTATCGCCAACTTTTAATTCGGGTAACATTCCTTGTGTTTGTTCTTGATTATCGTCATCGGTACTTTCCATATATGCTTTAAGGAAACCTTCGAATTTAATTACCTCGCCGGTAGCATTGAAATATTTATCAGATTTTGATACGTTTATTTTTGCAGTAGTTTTTTCTAATTTAGCTTCAGCCATTTGCGATGCAAGAGTACGTTTACGAATTAAATCGTAAAGTTTTTGTTCTGCACCACTCATAACTATTTTGTTTGCAATATAAGTAGGACGTATTGCCTCGTGAGCCTCTTGAGCTCCTTTAGATTTTGTTTGAAATTTTCTAATTTTTACAAACTCATTGCCATATTCGCTTTTAATTTCTGCAACAGTAGTGTTTATAGCTAAGCTAGATAGGTTTACCGAGTCGGTTCTCATGTATGTAATATGTCCTGCCTCGTATAATTTTTGTGCTATTTGCATTGTTGCTGATACCGAGAACCCAAATTTTCTACCAGCTTCTTGTTGTAGGGTAGATGTGGTAAATGGTGGTGCCGGTTTACGTGTTGTAGGCTTAATTGTAACATCAGAAATAGAAAAATCTGAATCTTTACATTCGTTTAAGAATTTATCTACTTCTGTGTTTTTTGTAAAATTTGTTGGTACATCGGCTTTAAATTCTAGATTATTGTTTGATGATGCATTTTTAAATAACCCGGTTGTTTTAAATGTTATTTTTGCATTATGTTCTTGTATTTTTCTTTCTTGTTCAACAATTAAACGTACGGCAACCGACTGTACACGACCAGCCGATAATGATGGTTTAACTTTTCGCCATAATACAGGCGAGAGTTCAAAACCAACTAAACGGTCTAATACACGACGTGCTTGTTGCGAATTTACTAGATTGTAATCTATTTCACGTGGATTTTTAATAGCGTTTAATATTGCATCTTTTGTAATTTCGTGAAATACAATACGCTTTGTTTCTTTTTTATCTAGATTTAATACTTGGTACAAGTGCCAAGCAATAGCTTCTCCTTCGCGGTCTTCATCGGCTGCTAACCATACTGTTTTTGCAGTTTTAGTTAGTTTTTTTAGTTCAGCAACTACTTTCTTTTTATCAGCAGGAACTGCATAATGAGGTTCGAAATTATTTTCAATATCAATACCGAAGTCTTTCTTTTCCAAATCCCTAACGTGACCAAAACTAGATTTAACCACATAATTTTTACCTAAGAACTTTTCTATTGTCTTTGCCTTTGCAGGTGACTCGACTATAACTAAATTATCTGCCATACAACTTAAAATTTTGAGTTTGCAAAATAAGTCAATATATTTATTAAAAGCAATTGATTTTTATTTTACAATATATATATAAATAAAAAAGCAGTGGTAAAACACTGCTTTTTTGTCTGATTTAAAACAACTTGTAAATATCGTTACCTATTACAAAAACCATCAACGATAATAGCAAAATCATACCAACCATTTGGGCATTTTCCATAAATTTATCGGAAAACTTTTTGCCGGTAACAGCTTCTATAGTTAAAAATATTACATGACCTCCATCAAGCGCCGGGATAGGTAATATATTCATTACAGCTAAAATCATTGATATTAAACCTGTCATTCTCCAAAACCTATACCAATCGCCCCATATACCGCCATATATTTTAGCCATACCAATAGGTCCTTGTAAACTTTCTTGTACTTTTTCTTTACCTTCAAATATTTTTGCAACTCCTTTAGCATTAACAATAACTGTTTCAAATGCTTCTGCTGTTCCGTATTTTACGGCTTCGCCAAATGAGTATTGTGCCATATTGTAAGAGGGTTGAGATGGTAAAAAACCAAGTTTGCCAAACGAATCAACCTGTGCATTTAAAGATATCAATTCATTATTTCTTTTAATTTTAAAATCTATTTTCTTTCCTGAATTTTCGGCAAGTAACTCTGTAAATAAACCAAAAGAATTTACATTACTATCGCCAACAGCAATAAATGTATCTCCATTTTTCAACCCTGCTTTTTCTGCATTGCTTTCGGGTAACACGCTATCAATTACAAAATTATAATTATAAGGACCAATAATCTGTACACCTTTTTTCTTAAATAAACGATAAGTTGTATCAGGAATTTCAAAACTTACTTCTTGTCCGTTTCTTTCAACAGTTATTTTTGAGCCAAAAAGTGCGTCAATACTCACTGCATCAGATAATCTTTTTATTTTTTTTCCGTTAACGGCAATAATTTTATCGCCTGTTTTAAAACCAATATTTCTACCATTTTCAAAAGCATAAATACCTGTTTTATTCACCTCTTTTGTAGGTATATACTCTTTTGTATAGCTCAAATTCATTGCGGTAAAAATAATTAACCCAACAATTACATTCATCACAACGCCGCCAAGCATAACAATTAATCGTTGCCATGCAGGTTTTGAACGAAATTCCCATGGTTCAGCAGGTTTTTTCATAGCTTCTTTATCCATGCTTTCGTCAATCATACCTGATATTTTTACATATCCACCAAGAGGTAACCAACCAATACCATACTCGGTATCACCTTTTTTAAATTTGAATAATTTAATACCCCAAGCATCAAAAAATAAGTAGAATTTTTCTACTCTTATTCCAAATGCTCTTGCTGCTGCATAATGTCCAAATTCGTGTAATATAACTAACAATGATAATCCCATTATTAGGTTAATAGCCATTATTAATCCTTCCATGTTATAATTTTTCTTTTATTATTTTTAAACTAATTTCTCGTGTTGTTTTATCTGTTTCAAATAAGTTATTTAATGTTGGTTCTTTAATAAAATCAACCCTTGTAAGAGCTTCTTCAACCAATGTACTTATTTGTGTAAATTTTATTTTATTATTTAAAAAAGCATTAACTGCAATTTCGTTTGCTGCATTTAGAACACAAGTTGCATTACCGCCTGTTTTCATTACGTTTAAAGCTATATTTAATGCCGGAAATTTTTCTAAATCAGGCTTTTCAAAATGTAATGAACTGTGTGCAAAAATATCAAAATTATTGAATTCTGTGCCTATTCTATAAGGAAATGTAAATGCGTATTTTATAGGAACTCTCATATCTGGATTTCCTATTTGTGCTTTTACCGAGCCATCATTAAATTTAACCATAGAATGTATTATCGACTCAGGGTGAACAACTATTTCAATCTGTTCAGGTTTTAAATTAAATAAGTATTTTGCTTCAATTGCTTCTAAACCTTTATTCATTAAAGTGGCCGAATCAATGGTTATTTTATTGCCCATATTCCATTTAGGATGGTTTAAAGCATCGCTTAATGTAACATTATTTAATTCGCTTAAACTCTTATGTCTAAATGGACCACCAGAAGCGGTTAGGTATATATTTTTAACCGACGATGTGTCTTCGCCAACTAAACACTGGAATATTGCAGAATGTTCAGAATCTACAGGAATAATAGGTGCGTTATATTGCTTCGATAAATCAGTAATAATTTTTCCTGCAACTACAAGACTTTCTTTATTTGCAAGAGCAATTCTTTTTCCTGTTTTTATTGCTGCAATAGTACTTTCCAAGCCTGCAAAACCAACAATAGCGGATAAAACTGTATCGATAGTTGAAAAACTAACTACATAATTAAGAGCGTCTTTACCTGTGTAAACTTTTATGTCATGATCGAAAAGTGTGTTTTTTACATATTCGTATTTCAATTCATCAATAATAACAACAGTATTAGGAGAGTACTTTATAGCTTGTTTAATAAGTAAATCGGCATTTGTATTTGCTGTAAGTATTTCAACTTGAAATATATCAGGGTTTTGCGAAATAACCTCTAGGGCTTGCGTTCCAATTGAGCCTGTAGAGCCTAATATTGCTATATTTGTTTTCTTACTCAAAGTTTATATAGTCCTCCGGATTTACTGGTGTGCCGTTATTCCATAATTCAAAGTGGAGGTGAGGCCCTGATGTTATTATTCCTGTATTTCCCATTGTGGCAATAACTTTACCTTTTTTAATATAGTCGCCTTGCTTTACAAGTGTGTTCTTAACATGCTTATATACCGATAGTATATTGTTTTTGTGTTGTAAATATATAATATTTCCGGTTTCTTTTGTGTAGCCGGTAAACACTACATTTCCATCTAAAACTGCCATTATAGGAGAATTTTTTTTACTAACAATATCAACAGCTAAATGATTGTTTTTGTGGTCATACTTACTTGTTATAATTCCTTTAATAGGAGGGTAGAAGTCAATTGTATTTATTGAAATTGATTTTGGTTTATCGTTTGTAGTGTTTAAAGTATATCTATCTTCTGATTCAATTTGAACTCTTAAAATAGAATCTTCTTTAGACTTTTTATAGTTAATTTCTGATGGTACAACAGTTTTATTTGTATTACTATCTTTTACATAATTATTAGGAATACCTCCTGAAAGAATAGTTTTTAAATTATCTAAATATCTATCTTTTAATTTAAGTTTGGTTTCTATTGAATCTAATTTTATCTGATTTACAACAAGTTGTTGTGATACTTTTCCATCAGGGAAACCGGGTATAAATTCTTTTAAAGGAGTGTAAGCAATAGTTGTAGTAACAATTAGAGCTGTTAAAATAATTACTGAACCAAGTGCAGCAAATACATTTAATCGAGATAGGTTTATCTTAAAAACCTCCTCGTATGTAGTTGTATTATACACAGATAATCTATATTTATCTCGTATTTTTTGCCAAAAAGCTCGTCTATTTTTCTTTTTTAATACCATTTTTTTGAATTTGCAAAGATAGTTAAATGAATGAATAATTAATAATGAGTTATGATAATTATTAGGGCAGATGCACAATTTTAATCTGTTTGGGTTTAATTCCCAGTCCCTTGGGACGTATAAAAGAATAGTATTCCAAAACGATACCTCGTCCGCTTGCGGCGAGG
>CAMZKE010000079.1 GCA_947311115.1 uncultured Bacteroidales bacterium
AAACCATGCCGCTGTATATGAATACTGCAAATGGTTTGCAACGAAGTATCAGGAAAAGAAAAATGTATATTGAAAAATATAATCACCCAAAATTGGGTGATTTGGGTTTTGTGATAACCGTTTGTTTATAAACAGATTATAAATAGTATTATTGAATTCTATGAATAATGCGGGTTATAATGGTTTTTATGTGTTTTGCGTATAGCAAGGTTGTAGAACACTAAATTTACGTTTTCGCTAAACAAATTATTTTGTAAAACTTACAAGGATAAAAAATAAAAAGGACAACTTATATTTAATAAGTTGTCCTTAAAAGTGAACCTGGAGGGATTCGAACCCCCAACCTCCTCGGCCGTAACGAGGTGCACTATCCGTTATGCTACAGGTCCTTCAAAAAAGGGCTACTAAAAGCCCTTAAAGTGATTCGGCTGGGACTCGAACCCAGAACCTATGCCTTAGAAGGGCATTGCTCTATCCAGTTGAGCTACCAAACCATCCCTTTTTGAGCGTGCAAAGATAACTAAATTTATTTTATTTCTCAAAACATATTTAAAGAATAACAGGGCAGACTGATACTTTTTATATTAACAACTATAAAATTACTTGATTTATCCCACATATTCATTCAATTTAGTAAAATGAAGTTAATTTATTTTTTATATTGGCACATTGTTTGTAATTTAGACGCGTTTTAAATTACATAACAAAATGTCATATACAAGAGAACAAATATTAGAAACTCTGGGCAAAGTACGTTATCCTGAAAAAAACAGCGATATAGTGTCGTTGAATATGGTTAGCGACTTACTTGTAGAAGGAAAAAAAATTAGCTTTACGCTAATATTTCCTAATACAAACAGCCCTTTTGAAAAGTCCTTAGTAAAGGCTTGCGAAGCTACAATAAAAGCTTTAGCAGGAGCTGATGCTGAAATAAATATTAAAACAGCAGGCAAAGTAGCGGTAGCTCCAATGGGTGGTGAACCGGAAAAACCTTTAAAAACTGTAAAAAATATTATTGCTGTAGCATCAGGTAAAGGTGGTGTTGGTAAATCAACCGTATCGGTAAATTTGGCAGTTGCACTTGCTAAAACCGGGGCTAAAGTTGCCATTTTAGATGCTGATATTTACGGGCCATCAATTCCAAAAATGTTTAAAGCAGAGGATATGCGTCCGGGAATTGAAAAAATTAACGGAAAAGATACAATTATCCCTGTTGAAAATTATGGTGTAAAAATGTTATCTATTGGATTTTTTGTAAATCCTGAAGATGCTCTTATTTGGAGAGGCTCAATGGCAACAAATGCACTAAAACAACTTATTAACGATGCACAATGGGGTGATTTAGATTTTATGATTTTAGATTTACCTCCGGGAACTGGCGATATACATTTAACAATGGTACAAACTATTCCTGTAACAGGAGCTATTATTGTTAGTACACCTCAAGATGTTGCTATTGCAGATGCAATAAAAGGAATAAGTATGTTTAAAAACGAGACTATTAACGTACCATTACTTGGTTTTGTTGAAAATATGTCTTGGTTTACACCGGAAGAGTTACCTGATAACAAATATTATTTATTTGGTAAAGAGGGTGTTAAAAAATTAGCAGAAGAAAGAAATATTAGGTTACTTGGTCAAATTCCTATTGTGCAAAGCATTAGAGAAGGTGGCGATAATGGCGAACCTGCTGCATTAGATGAAAACTCGGTAACAGGTAAAGCATTTAAAGATTTAGCAGCTAATGTAGTAGAAGCTGTTGAATTAAGAAATGCAACAATGGAAGAAACAACAAAGGTTGAGATTGACCCTAACGCTGGTTGTTCAACTCATTAAATTATATTAGTTAATGTAATAAAAATACCATACTTATTAGTATGGTATTTTTTTTGTACTTTTATTAAAAATTAATAATATGAGAACATTAATAACAATTACAGCACTATTATTTTCGGTAATGATAGTAAATGCACAAAAAATTTATTCGGTTGATTATGAAAGTCAAGCAGATGTTAAAGTTTATGTAGTAAAATATGAATCGCAGTGCGATTTAAAAGTCTATAAAGTCGATTACGAGAGCCAAGCAAGTGGAAATGATGGTAAATGGTTTTTTGTAAAATACGAAAGTCAGGCCGATAAAAAAGTTTACTTTGTTGACTATGAAAGCCAAGCTGATTTGAAAATATTTTTTGTTGATTACGAAAGTCAAGCCGGTTGGAAAAATAATTCTAAAAAGCAGTTAATGTACTAACATTAATGATAAAGCAGGCTATAATATTACTACTATTGGTGACAGGTGGGTCAATTTTGGGGCAATCTTTTTCAAAAAAATATATTACATATCGTAGCAGGTTTAGAGAAGATTTTCTAACAAAAATTGATAATCCACGCGAAAAAGGAAATTTTATTCCAATTGAAAATATTACAACAATAGAACAGCCTATTTATGCCGATGAAACATGGTATTTGGGCTTCTATTTAGGTGTTTTAGCAACTGAATATAAAATTAGACAACTCAATAATAATAAAATAGAGGCTAAAGAAACCATTAATGAAATAAATAATATTTTAACTACAATTGATAGACTTGATAGTGTTGCAGAAACATTTTGGGGTAAACCTCCTAAATTAAATGGCTTTTTTATTCGTGAGGATGTTACAAAAATCCATAACCCAATGAGTCAAGACCAAGTATGGAGCTTGTACTATGGTTTTAGATTAGTTAAAGAATTTGTTGATGATACAATAATTGTACAACATACTAAAGAAATAACCAAACGTATTTTATATGCACTTTATCCGATAGTAAAAGAAAAAAAGTATAAAAATAAGCGTAGGTGGAGTATTGTATCTCCTGATAAAAAGCTTGTTCAGAAAAACGTTGAAATATCAGTATCAAAATATGCATTTGCACAAATAGCAAGTTTTATTGTTGACAGTAATTTATTTCCAAAAGGTTCTGAAAATGCTTGGGCAAGATTTTTATTTTCGGCAAGTAGAGCCAGATTATATCATAATTTGATAATGAAAAAGCATACCCATTTGTATAATTCGTATGGAGTTACAAATTTAACATTACTTGCTATTCCTAAAAAAGCATTAAAATATAGTTTAAAAAGTGAAGCAAAACTTACAAAGTATTTTCCTAAAGGTGCATTTGCTCATTTTCCACTAACCGCATCACTTTTATATGGCGGTAAAGTTCCGCATAATAAGGAGTTTTACTATAAAATACTCGATTCTGCCCCAATGGAAGGACCAAATTTTAAAGCTATATCACCATGGAATACATTAAGTCTTATTGCTTGTCCGTGGCAAGACAAATCTAATGGTAGGTTTAATGGATTAGACTATTTATTACTTCATAATTTAGTTGAATTGTATTTTTACAAACAATCTACTTTAAATCAAGCTCATTAAAACTTTCTAAATAATCTGATATTCGTTTTAAAAACATACCACCCAAAGCACCATCAACAGCTCTATGGTCGTATGATAGCGACATTATCATTTTATTTCTAATGCCAATTGTATCGCCTGTTGGAGTCTCAATTACCGACACTTGTTTTTTTATTGCTCCTATTCCTAATATTGCAACTTCCGGCTGATTTATTATTGGAGTTCCAAAAATATTATCGAACCCTCCATAATTAGTAATTGTAAATGTTCCGCCTTGAATTTCATCAGGTTGAAGTTTGTTATTTCTGGCTCTATTTGCTAGGTCGTTAACATTTTTTGCAAGACCTGATAAGTTTTGTTTGTCAGCATCTTTAATTACAGGAACAATTAAATTACCATCAGGTAGGGCGGTTGCCATTCCTATATTTATATGCTTTTTCATTAAAATATTTTCACCATCGATAGATATATTTATCATAGGAAAATCTTTTATTGCCTTTGCTACTGCCTCAATAAATATTGGTGTAAAAGTTATTTTTTCGCTGTGTAGTGCAAAAAACTTTTCTTTATTTCTATTTCTCCAATTTACAATATTTGTTAAATCGGTTTCTACAGCCGACATTACGTGAGCTGATGTTCGTATTGAATTAAGCATATGCTTAGAAATAAGCTGACGAACTCTATCCATTTTTATAATATCCACATCATCGGTTTGTGAAATAGACTGTGGTTTATTTATGGTAATATTTTCTTTTTTAAGCTCAATAATTTTTTCTTGTTGTTTAGTTTCAGGCGATTCTAAAAATAATAAAATATCACGCTTAGTAATCCTGTTATTTAAACCTGTAGCTTTTATTGAATTTAATTCTTTTAAACTAATTCTTTCTTGTTTTATAATATTTCTAGCAAGAGGTGAAATAAAACTACCTGTTTCTGTTTTATAAGGGATATCATCAGCATTTACTATTGTTGCATCTATATCTAATTTTTCTTCTTCCGTTTTATGTCTATCAAATTCTAAAGGCTCAGTATTTACTAATTTAGTCTCCGGTATTTCATCTATTGTGGAATTACTAGTTTCTTCATCACCCTCTTTTTGAAGATACATAATTGTTTCACCAACTTTAACAGTATCGTCTTCTGTAAATAATATTTCGCCTATAATACCATCTTCAGGAGCAGTAATTTCACTATCGACTTTATCAGTAGCAATTTCTACTAAAATATCATCTTCGCTTACCTTATCGCCTGTATTTACTAATAATTTTATTATTGTTGCCTCAACAACACCTTCGCCCATTGCCGGAAGAATTATATCAATTTTTGTCATCGCTATTTTTATTCAATCTAAATAATATGCAAATATACGCTATTTATTCTAAAATAAAAATATGATGAGGGCTAAACCAAACCTATTTAAAAGCAGCAATACCTGTAATATCGAAACCTGTAATTAACAAATGAATATCGTGTGTACCTTCATAAGTTATAACTGATTCTAAATTAATCATATGTCGCATTATTGGATATTCGCCTGATATTCCCATTGCACCTAGTATTTGACGAGATTCGCGAGCTACTTTCAATGCCATTTCAACATTATTACGTTTACACATCGATATTTGCGAAGGAGTTACTTTTCCTGCATCTTTTAATGCTCCCATACGCCAAGCCATAAGCTGAGCTTTTGTTATTTCTGTTAAAATTTCAGCTAGTTTTTTCTGGTTTAGCTGAAACGATGCAATTGGTTTATTAAACTGTTTACGCTCTAATGCGTAGTTTAAAGCAGTATCGTAACAATCTGATGCTGCACCAATTACACCCCAAGCAATACCGTAACGTGCCGAGTTTAGGCACATCATAGGGCCTTTTAAACCTTTTATATTTGGTAAAATATTTTCTTTTGGGATTTTTACATCATCAAAAACCAATTCGCCTGTAACCGATGCACGCAACGACCATTTGTTATGTGTTTCAGGAGCCGAAAAACCTTTCATTCCTTTTTCAACAATAATACCACGTACAATACCCTCATCATCTTTTGCCCAAACAATTGCTATATCGGCAATAGGTGAGTTTGTAATCCACATTTTAGCACCGTTAAGCAAATAATATTCGCCTTTATCGGTAAGTTTTGTTTCCATACTACCCGGGTCAGAACCATGATTTGGCTCTGTTAAACCAAATGCACCAATAAGCTCACCTTTAGCTAATTTAGGTAAATATTTTTGTCGTTGCTCCTCGTTTCCAAACTCAAAAATTGGATACATTACAAGCGACGATTGTACCGATGCAACCGAACGAATACCGGAATCGCCACGTTCTAATTCTTGCATTATTACACCGTAAGCTGTAAAATCTAATCCGGCAGCACCGTATTTTTCGGGTATATACGGACCAAAAGCACCAAGTTCGCCAAGCTCCTTTATAATAAATTCCGGAAATTTATGTTCGTGATTATATTTATCAATAACAGGTTTTAAACGACGGTTCACCCATTCTCTAACAGACTGGCGTACGAGTTTATGCTCATCAGTAAGTAAATCGTCAACATTAAAATAATCGGGGTTTTTATATGCTGTGTAATCCATTTTGCTATATTTTTATTTAGGGCTAAAAATATACAATTTATCGTAAAAATCATTTTATTAGTGAATACATTTTACTACTTTGCACAAAAATTTAAATATATTTATTGCAGAAAACTATTTCGGTAGTGGCAAATTAAACTAAAAAAAATGAAAACAATTTATTTAATTGCAAGTATGTTGCTTATAAGCACAATAAATTTTGCACAGGAATTTACTAAAACAACAAGAGAAGTAACTAGTTTTAATTCAATAAAACTAGAATGTTCGGCTGATATTTATGTTACGCAAGGAAACGAAATATCTGTGGTAGTTGAAACTGAAGCAAAAAATCAAGATAAAGTAAAAACAATAGTAAAGGCAAATACTTTAATTATTGATATTGATGCCAAATTTTTTAAATCTAAACGATTAAATGTTTACGTAACGGTTAAAGATTTATCGCAAGTAAAAAATAATGGCTCAGGTGATTTTGAATTTAAAACTCCATTAAAAACAATTGATTTTTTATACACAGGAAATGGTTCGGGTGACTTTGAAATAAATAAAATTATTACAAATAAATTTATTGCAAATATAAACGGTTCGGGCGATTGTGAAATATCTGGCGATATTAAAGAGATATATGTTGAACTAAATGGTTCGGGCGATGTTGAAGCTGAAAATATAAATCTGATAAATTGTAATATTATAATGAATGGTTCGGGCGATGTTGAGCTTAAAGGTATGTCTAAAAATATTAAAATTAAACAAACCGGTTCTGGCGATTTTGAGGGTGATAAATTTTCGGTATTAAATGCAATTGTTGTTAAAACAGGTTCGGGCGATGCCGATTTAAATGTTAAAAATGATATTAACCTAACAAGTACAGGTTCTGGTAGCTTTAATTTAAAAGGAAATCCTGCAAAACGAAGCATTAATGTTACCGGAAGTGGTAGTTTTAACGAATAAAAGCATTTTAAACCTAAACTAAGCGATTCTAAACTTTGAAAATCACAAATCATTTGGCACTAAAATCATTTGCAAAATTTTTCACATACCAATTAGGTAAACTCAAAATTTACAAAAATATTTTAGCACCAAAGCATTCATAATTTTCTTTATTTAGAATCACTCAATTTAGATTAAAGTAAATATTACAAAAGTTTTTTTAAATATATATTTTTGCCAAAAATAAATACCTTATAAAATGAATTACGATTTAATAGTAATAGGAAGTGGTCCCGGAGGATATGTGGCTGCAATACGTGCATCACAATTAGGATTAAAAACAGCAGTTGTTGAACGTGCCGAATTGGGCGGAATTTGCTTAAATTGGGGTTGTATTCCAACAAAGGCATTGTTAAAATCGGCTCAGGTTTATGAATATATTAAGCATTCTGAAGATTACGGAATAACTGTAGAGGGTGAAATTAAAGCAGATTTTACTAAAATTGTAGAACGAAGTA
This sequence comes from uncultured Bacteroidales bacterium, assembly GCA_947311115.1. GTDB lineage: Bacteria > Bacteroidota > Bacteroidia > Bacteroidales > JAFGXI01 > DYMG01. The sequence continues at coordinate 7,436 of CAMZKE010000079.1, forward strand.
GAAATGTAGCAGCCGGAATGAGTAAAGGTATTCAGTTTTTATTTAAAAAGAATAAAATTGATGTTATTACAGGTTTTGGTAAACTTAAAAACAATCAAACTGTTATTGTTGATAATAATGGTGAGCTTACAGAATATACCGCCAAACATATAATGCTTGCGACCGGAGCAAGAGCAAAGGAATTGCCAAATATTAAAATTGATAACGAAAAAATTATTGGCTATCGTAAAGCTCTTACATTAGAAAAATTACCTGAAAGTATGGTAATTATCGGCTCTGGTGCTATTGGTAGCGAGTTTGCATATTTTTATAATGCAATGGGTGTAAAAGTTACTCTTGTTGAGTTTATGCCAACTATTGTACCAAACGAAGATGAAGATGTGGCAAAACAACTTGGGCGTTCGTTTAAAAAGGCGAAAATGAAAGTTATGGTAGGTACTTCAGTTAAAAGTGTTGATACATCCGGCAATTTATGTAAGGTTGTTGTTGAAAATAAAAAAGGTGAAGAAACTATTGAGGCAGAAATAGTTTTATCAGCAGTTGGAGTTCAACCAAATTTAGAAAATATTGGTATTGAAGAGTTAGGTATTGAACTTGAAAAAGGCAAAGTTAAGGTTGACTATTATTATTGTACAAACATTGAAAATATTTATGCTATTGGCGATATTGTTCATGGGCCATCGCTTGCTCACGTATCGTCGGCCGAAGGTATTACTTGCGTAGAAAAAATTGCGGGTATGGAAGTAGAACCAGTTGATTATAAAAATATACCGGGTTGTACATATACTTCGCCCGAAGTGGCATCGGTAGGAATGACCGAAAAAATGGCTATTGAAGCAGGTTACGAAATTAAAGTAGGTAAGTTTCCATTTACTGCATCGGGTAAAGCAAGTGCAGCCGGAACTAAAGATGGTTTTGTAAAACTAATTTTTGATGCAAAATATGGCGAGCTTCTTGGTGGACATATGGTAGGTGCTAATGTTACTGAAATGATTGCTGAAATTGTTGCTATTCGTAAACTTGAAACAACAGGACACGATTTAATTAAAACAATTCACCCGCATCCAACAATGAGTGAGGCAATTATGGAAGCTGCCGCAGCTGCTTACGATGAGGTTATACATATTTAAAGCTTATCCTTATTCGCCGGACGGGCGACTCTATTTTGCCTTGTGTATAAAACCTAACAGGTTTTAAAAACCTGTTAGGTTTATTTAAAATAGAAGGAAACAAACGGATAATTATAATTTATTAGGTATTACAATTTTACATCAGATTTTGTAAAACTAATTGAACTATTTTTGCTAAACTCTTTTTAGTTCAAACCAAACTTATTTTTTAGTGGATTTGCATATATACCTAATAAAATAGTTTTAATTTCAGAATCTTTAAATTCTATTTCGTCAATTATTTTATCGGTATATTTTATAAAAGTATTTTTTTGCTCGGTAGTGTATTCCGAAGAATATTTATCAGAATTATTTAATAAATCGAAAGCAATATAATTATTAGGCCATAATTTATAGTTTGTATAAAACTGTTTATCAAGCTCATTAACAACAACATCAACAATTTCGTTATTTGGCAAGTTGGAATTTTTAATTTTATCTAAAATAGCGTTAATATTTTTACCAAAACTAATATGAATACGACCTTTAAAAGTTGTAAAACCGGCCATAACCGATTTCATATCTTCGTTATCATATTTTTGATATTCTACATGTTTTGAAATGTAAATTTCACGTGTTTTAGATTTTGCACAGCTCTCAAACTCATACGAAATAGTAACAGGTACGATGTTTAATTCACGTAAGGCTTGAATAAAATCTTTGCGATTTCCGATAAGCATTTTAATTAGCCCTTGCTGAGTTTTATCGTTACCATCTTTTGTTCTACCATCGCGTTGAGCTATCCATAATGATTCGTTTTCGTTTGTTATTAGGTTTCTAATATACTCCGAATGCAAAATTGCATTTCTATACATTTGTATTTTAGACCCTCCCCTAATAAGGGTAAACATTTTATTAAGCTTGGCTAAATCAATAAATAATTGATCTGTCATTAAATTATCGCCAACAGTTATTTGTGTTGTTTGTAAATTATTTTCGGTAAATACAGCTTGCATTAAAGCTGAATCTAATACTATATCTCTATGATTTGCAATTAGTAAATGAGCAAAATTATTAACATCTTTAATGTTTTCTAGTCCGCTGTAGGTAAGTCCGTTGGTAGTTGATTCAATAATTTTTAATACCATACGGAGTGCAAAGTTTTTTTGAAATTCATGTATAGTTTTAAAACTTCTTAAAATATTGGCAACCTCGTCAGTAGATTTATTGGGGTATAACATTTTACATAATTGAGGAAAACTTTTGTGCTCAATTATTCTATTTACGGCAGCTGGTAGTTCTTTGTCAGTATATGGTCTTAATTTATCAAAATTGTTCTCAATCATAAAAAAATTTTTTACAAATATAAATTTTATTTATTTTGTATAGTGTTTTAATATAATACAAAAAGCCGTATCAATATTGAAACGGCCTTTTGTTATAAGTAATTTGTATTAGCAAAATACCGATTTCTTTTGTTCAGGCTCTTCGCCTTTTAATTCTGCAAGAATTTCTTTAGCATTTTTCTTAATGTAGTAAGTAGTGTAATAATTAAAGTTTTCTTCTATTAACTTTATTATTTCTTCTTTTCTTGTTTCGTCTAGTTTAGCGTAATTACCAAGTAGCTTTATACAATAAATCTTTAAAAATGCTTGACGTGTTTCGTCTTGTATAATTTTAATTAAAAAGTCTTTCAACTCAAAAACATTAATATCAGTTAATGAGAACATTTCAATAAAACTACCTAATTGGCTATCGTTTTCCATTACAAGTAGTGCAGAAATAATATCTTCAAGATATTCTTCTATCTCCTCAGGTCTATCAATACCAATTTCTTTAACAATTAGTGCAGCGTGTTGCGAAATATATTCGTCATCAGCTAACGAAACTGCAACAAGTCTACTCAATAAGTCGCTATCAGACTTTGTAAGTTCAGAAATTTCTTCAATTTTATCCTTATTTACGTATCTAAGCTCTTCTTTTAAATCTATCATGATAAATATGTTTTAATCTGTTCGACTGCAAAGTTAATATTTACTTTTAGGTTTAAAAAATCATTTTTAATAAAATAACTTAAAAGCAATATTTATTTCAAAATATTATTGAATTATATGAATTTTTTGGGAGATTAAGCTTGTTATACTGTGAAAACAAAGTATATATATATTACGATAAATTACAGTTAGCTTAATAATGCAACTAAATACTTTAATTTGTAGTATATATATAAACACTTTATTAATAAAAATGCTTAAAAGAATTTTATACAATATATATCATTTTTTTCCTACTCAAATAATATTGAATTATCTTAAAAATAATAAAGTTCTTTTAGTTTTTTGGATATTATTATTTGGGTTTATAAACGGATTTATTGCAAAAAGCTATGGTTCTAAGGCTTTATTTTTGGCTCCCGAATATTTAAACCAAACAAATTATTTATCGTTTTTATTATATGGAATAAGTTTTGGTATTTTTACTACGTCGTTTCATATATCGTCCTATATTATTGATGGTTATCAATTTCCTTTTATGGTAACATTGTCTCGACCATTTATTAAATTTAGTATTAATAATTCGCTGTTCCCTATAGCATTTATGATAAATTTTATGATAAATTCATATAATTTTCAAATTAATTATGAGCTTAATAGTTTAACAATAATTATATTAAACTTAGGAAGTTTTATATTAGGGTTTTTACTATTTTTTTTAATACCATTTACTTATTTTTTTTCTACAAACAAATTTTTAAATAGATTTTTTAGAACGGTCGAAAAAAATATTGTGAATAAAAAAATAGCCAGCCCAATTAAAAAAGTTTTAGAAAAAGATAAAAAGTGGAAAGAGCGAAATACTTTAAAAGATAATGTTAGTCGTTGGAAAATACGTTCGTATTTTATTTTTCCATTTAGAATTAGACGTTCGCGTGAATTTGCACATTACAGTAATGAATATATTCAAAAAATATTACATCAAAATAATTTTAACGCAAGTATTTTTTCGTTGGTTATACTAGCATTAATTTTTGTGTTAGGTATTAAAATTGAAAACGAATATTTTGTAATACCGGCGGCTGCCAGTATTTTACTATTATTTACTCAGTTTGTTTTTATTTACAGTATATTTCAGTCTGTATTTAAAGAATGGTCGTTAGTTGCGGTAATAATTTTATTATTTGGTGTTAATCAGCTATCTAAAAACGATATTATAGGTTCAATAAAAATAGCTTATGGAATAAAATACACAAATGAGAAGTTAAATTTTGAGGAATATAATCTTAAAAATGAAATTGCTGATTATAATAATGAATTAGCAGCCTTACAAAATTGGAAGACTAAAACAGGAAAGAAAAAACCAAAAATTATTTTTGTAAATGCAGGAGGCGGTGGACTTAAAATGACTTTGTGGACATATTATTCCTTATCGGTTTTAGATAGTTTAACAAAGCATAAGTTTACTAAATTAGTACGTCTTATTTCCGGAGCATCGGGAGGTGTGATTGGGGCTGCATATTTTCGTGAATTATACAGACAGCGATTAACCAACAATAGTGTGAATTTATTAGCCTCAGCTAGACTTAACACTCTTTCAAAAGATATTCTAAATCCTGTTTTGCAAAGCTTATCAACAAAAGATATTTTACTTAGTATTAATCCGTTTAGAAAAAAAACTAAATTTGTGAAAGACCGTGCTTATCAATTTGAGAAATACATAAACCTAAATACTTTTGGAGATTTAAACCATACATTAAATTTTTATAGAGAGTATGAAGAAAATATAGATATCCCAAAGTTAATAATCTCGCCAACAATACTTAGTACAGGGCAAAGAATTTTAATATCGCCATCAAATATTTCTTATATGGTAACGCAATCATATACAGGCTTGTCAAAAGACAAAAACAACTCGTTTGAGTTTAGGAAATTGTATAAAAATTTTAATGCTGATAGTTTAAGTTTTTTATCAGCATTACGTATGAATGCTACTTTTCCATACATAAGTCCAACTGTTACTTTGCCTGGCACACCTAGTTACAAAATTGTTGATGCTGCTTTTATCGATAATTATGGATTATCAACATCGTTAAAATATTTAACTGTTTTTAAAAAGTGGATAAAAGAAAATACATCAGGGGTAATTTTTGTACAAATAACAGAAGAAGAAATAAATTACAAACAAGATTATTCAATTATTGATGAATTTGTTGAGCCGTTTACAAGTTCGTTTAAAAACATATTTAACATTCAACTATATAATAATGAGAAAATTGTTGATGCTACAAAAGATATTTTTGGTAATAATATTCATTTTATAAATCTTACCCTCGAACGAAGCAAATTACCTATTTCACTTAATTGGCATTTAACTCCAAAAGAAAAAGAAATGATTTACAATTCTATAAATTCAGAAGAAAACCAAAAAAGTATTGCTCTAATTAAAGAGTTGATAGCAACGCAGAAATAACTTATTATACCAAATTAACACTAAATACGTTATATAAATCATTTCTATTTTTCTTTATAACTTACTTTGATATTAACCCGCATTATTCATACGTTTTTCTTTTTTCTGAAACGAAGCAACAAAGCGTGAATTTGTATATGAATATTGCAAGTGGTTTGCAACAATGTATTAGGTAAACAAAAAGCTGAATTACAATGCGTGTAATTCAGCTTAAAACAACCTACTATTTATATATTTATTTTTTAATAAATTTAATTGCTTTATCATTTACTTTTACATAATATAGTCCATTTTGTATATTTTCTACGTTTACGTTATAACTTGTTTTGTTAGTTTCAAATTGCTTAACTGTTTTTCCTGTAATATCAACTATATAAATTTTTGTTTGTTTGCCGTTAAGTTGTAGTGTAAAGTTTCCATTGTTTGGGTTAGGATATAATAACAATTTAGGCAACAAACTAGCATCATTAACATTAGTAACAGACTCTACTGTAATTGTAAAGGTGCAAGTACTTGTGTTTCCTGCTTTGTCAGTTACTATCCAATCTATACTAGTTGTACCTAAATTAAGAACTGCATCAGATAGGGTATTTAATAAGTTAAAGTTATTATATACCGAATCTACTTCGCAATTATCGTAAACCATATCAGGATTAAATTCATTGCCTTGTACAGTGTATTGTTGTGTACCTGTATTTGCAACTACAGTAATACTATTAACACAACTAATAGTTGGGTTTATATTATCTTCAATAATAACATTTTGTGTTGCTTCAACAGTATCGCCATTGTTACAAAACATCCAGTTTATTGTATGTGTTCCTTGCTCAGTGTATGTTAATGGGTTGTTTGTAACACCATAAATGGTATCTGAATTACTTGTTGTAGTTATTGGGGTTTCTACGGTTGCCGAACATTCTGCGTAAATGTCTTGTAAAACGGGTTGATTAATAATTGTAGCAGTTGCTCCAATATCAATTTGGTAAATTGAATCAGCATCGTTATTCGATACCCATAAATATTGCCCGTCAAATGTTAAACCGTTTGGATAAACACCACCGGGAGCATTAATCACTTTTCGTTCAATCATTGTTTCGGTATTTATTTCGTGAATAAGTTGTGTATAGTTATCTGTAATCCAAATATAATTACCTTGATTAACAATTCCTGTAGGATATGCCAAACCGTTTGGGAAATTACTTATTATTTCACCTTTTATATTAGCTTTTCTTGTTAAATCGCCATCAATACTTGGCGATGCTGCACGTGCATCGTTATACCATATATTATTATTAAAGATATCTACACTTGTAGGATATGTTTGTTCGGTTATATTTAAAAATATTGTGCTGTCAACTACACCTGTAGTACGGTTTATTTTTTCTATTTTTTTATTTTCATTATCAAGAACCCAGAAATTTGTGCCATCAAAAGTTAACCCATAAGGTCTTTTAATATCTATTGCTATTGAATCTATAACTTCGCCCGAACTTGGATTTAATCCGTAAAGAAAATACTCGGCATAACCTTCTACCCAAATTAAGTTTCCATCAAAAGCAATATCGGCAATATACTCTACAGGCGATGGTATAACATTTACAATTGTAGTTGTTGTTATTTCTGAGTTTGATTTTTCAAAATTTGTAAGGTGGTTTTGTTTTGTATTTGTAGGGAAACCCATTTGGTCGATATACTGAGCATTAAGCACTCCCACTAAGCTTAGTAAAATTACGGTTATTAGTCTAATTTTTTTCATGATACAGTTGTTTTTGTTTTATAGTGTAAAATTATAACTATAAACAGCTGATTACATGAGTAAATTTTTATATACTTATTAGTGGGTATTTAGCGTAAATGCAGTATATGTAATGGGTATTATATGTCATTGTCAGTAATTTGTAGTAGACAACTTAAGAAAATTGTTTCTAAGCATATTTAAAGCGGTAAGTGTTGCACGACGTATATTACGTCCTCTATCTTCTCCAAAAAGGTGTTTTTCGGCAATTAACTTATCTTTATTTGCAACACAAATCCATGTAGTACCAACAGGCTTCTCATCTGTACCGCCATCAGGACCGGCGATACCAGATACCGATATTGCATAATCAGTATTAAATGTATTTAGTAAACCTGTACACATTTCCTCAACAGTTTGTTTACTTACAGCACCATAAGTATTGATGGTTTGTTCTTTTACATTTAATATTTTGTGTTTTATTTCGTTTGAATAAGCAATAACGCTTCCCTTGTATATTGCTGAACTACCGGGTATGCTAGTTATTAACGCTGATATATTTCCTCCTGTACAACTCTCAGCTGTTGCCATAGTTTTGTTTTGTAATTTTAGTAATTTATATACAGCCAATTCTATCTTTTCTTCATCAAAACCATAAACTGCTTCGGGTATTATTTTTTGTAATTTTTGTATTTCAGTTTCAATTAATGATAATAAATTTGTTCTATCTTTTCCTCTTGCGGTTAAACGTAATCTAACAATTCCGGGTTGAGGTAAATATGCAAGCTTTATTTCTAATGGTAAACTATCTTCCCATAATTCAATTTTCTCAGCCAAATGTGATTCAGGAATACCTTGAGTCATTACAGTTTTATGTACAATTTCTTCAGTAATAAAGTTTTCTTTAATAAATGGGATAAATCTTTCTGTAATAATATGCTTCATCTCAAAAGGTACACCGGGTATAGAAATGTATACTTTTTTATTTTGTTTAAAAAGCATTCCCGGAGCTGTTCCTACTTTGTTAAAAAGCACTTCGCAATTTTTAGGAACATAAGCTTGCTTACTATTTAAATCGTTCATTGTTATACCTCGCCCTGCTAACAGACTTTCAACATGATTATAAACATCTTTATTGAAAACAAGTTCGGTATTAAAATATTTTGCTAAAATTAATTTAGTAATATCGTCTTTTGTTGGCCCTAATCCCCCTGTAAGTATTATTATATCGGCACGATTCTCTGCTTGTTTTATTGAGTTTACTATGGCATTAGCATCATCTGATGTGGTTGTTATTTGCACGACAGAAACGCCTACCTTATTTAATTCTTTTGCAATAAATGCAGAGTTTGAATCTACTATCTGACCTATTAATATTTCATCTCCAATGGTAATAATTTCTGCTTTCATATTTAAAAATATATTTGAAATGCAAAATTATTATTATTTACTTATTAAATATTAGAAAATTTAAATAATATGTTATATTTATAGAATAAAACGTATTATTCCTTTTCTTTGATAAGTAATTTAATATCTCTATCTAGTAGTTTATCCGGACGTTTTTTGTTAATCATATGCCAATCAAAATAATATATTTGACCATCATCAGCACCCAAGAAAATTTTATAAACTCTTGCTTTTTTCATTGTTTCCATTGGTCCAACTTTATGAAAAAATACAGCGTCTTTTTGCCTTGCATTTATTACATTAGCAAGTTCTTCTTGATTAACAAATTTAAATTTATAAGGATAAATCTTTTTAAATTTACTTTCAGTGTTTAAATCATTACTTAAGTTTTCCTTCATTAAATATAGTGTTTTATTTTTCATTGAAGGAGTATGTTTTTTGTAATAAGCCACAATATTTGTAACTTTTACATTCGGATTATCTTTTGTTAGCTTTATATGATTTTGCATAAAATGCAAAATTGGGCCTAGTTTGTATGAGTAGTATTCTTCTTCAATATTTCTATATGAAAGAGGAAATGTTACAAGTTGCGGCATATCGCTAGTGGTTTTATAATCTTTTCCACCAAGCGAAAGACAAATAAATGCATATTTTGCTTTTGTTTTATCCTTTTTAAACAACACATCGTCAAGTGTTATAAACGAATATTTTGAATCTTTACGCATTTTATCATAATCTTGAACCGAGATGTAATCATACTCCGTGATATTCCACTCACGTTTCATAGCATCTTTAATCTCAAAATTATAGGTAGACATAGGATTTGGCTCTAAAACAACCATTGTTTTTGTTTTTGCAAATGCCTCTAAATATTCTTTTTTTGCAACTTCTCTTTGTGCAAATGTTGCTGATACAAACAAAATAACAGCTATAAATGATAATACTTTTTTCATTGTTATAATAATTTAGTTCAGCTATAAATATAATAATTTATTGTTATATTGAAAAATATATATGGTTAAATATGCTAAGTTAGGTCAAAAACTACTAATTATGAACACATAATACAGGAATCGGTGAATTATTAACCATTTGTTGTGCGTACTTACCTAGCCATAAGTTTGAAGTATTTTCTGTTTGTTCGGTCATTATTGTTATAAGCTCTGCATTTATTTCTTTTGCATAATCAATAGTAATATCAGTTATATTTTTACCGTATAAGTCTTTTTTTATATATGTAATGTTTCTGGAGTCTAAATATTCATAAACTTGTTGACTATATTGATCTAATTTAGCAATTATTTTTGGCCTATTAGTTTCCCGAACGGTAACAACATGTATAGTTGCATTACAAAGTTTAGCCAATTTTGTAGTTACTTTTAACTTTTTTCTTGTTTCTTTTGAAATATCAATAGGCATTACAATATTATTAATTCCTATACGAAGAAAACCGTTTCTAATTGTCATTACATTACACTCGGCATTTGAAACAACTTTATACGCATTACTCCCAATCCAAAAAGCTTCAAATCCACTAACGCCATGGCTACCCATAACAATAAGGTCGGTATCATCGTATTTTGCCTGATTAGAAATCTCTTTATAAACTTTTCCTTCTCGCAACTTATAATCGAAAGGAACTTGTATTTTATCTTTATATTTTTCTATTAATATTTCAAAAAATGTTTCCGGCGAATACTGCTCTTTATTGCTAAACTCTTTAAAGTATAATGGAACATCTTGTTTTATTCCTTTACTTATATGAATCATACGAAGTTTAGCTCCTGTTTTATTGGCAATAACAATTGCATGCTCCAAGGCATTAATTGAATCGCTAGAAAAGTCTATTGGTACTAAAATTCGTTTCATGTGCGTAAAAATAATAAATATTTCTTATTAATCGTTATTTATTGTTTATCAATTAACAAATTAATGAGATTTATAAATTTATCTACATCATCTTTTGTATTATCAAATGAAAGCATGAAACGTACTTCAGATTTTTCTTCGTCCCAAAAATAGAAAGGGGTTTCTTTTTGTAATTTAAGAGCTAATTCTCGTGGTAAAATAGCAAAAATTCCGTTTGCCTCAACTTTTTGAGTTATTTTAACTTGTTTAATATCAATTAATTTTGAGTAAAGATATTGTGCTATTTTGTTAGCTTGTTTGGCATTTTCTTTCCATAAATTATTTGTTAGTAATGCTTCAAATTGTACCGAAATAAACCGCATTTTAGATGCTAATTGCATAGCTTGTTTTCTAAAATATTTGAAATTAACCGATAACTCTTTGTCAAAAAATATTACAGCCTCACCAAAAAGTAAACCATTTTTTGTGCCTCCAAACGAAAGAATATCAACACCTACATTTTTTGTAAATTCTACAAATTCAAGGTTCAATGCTACTGCTGCATTAGATATTCTTGCTCCATCCATGTGTAAAAGCAAGTTATTTTGTTTTGCATAAGCCGAAATTTCTTTAATTTCATCAACTGTGTATAAAGTACCAAGCTCTGTTGGTTGTGTTATAGATATTATTTTTGGTTGTGCAAAATGCTCATCATCAACTCGGTGCATATATTTTTTTATACCATCAACGGTAATTTTGCCATCTGTTGTAGAAATTGTTAGCAGTTTACAACCTGTTGATTGTTCCGGAGCTCCTGTTTCGTCAACATTTATATGTGCAACATCGGCACAAATTATGGCATTAAAACTATTTGTAACTGTTTTTAAACTTAAAACATTTGCTCCTGTACCACTGTAAACAAAATATACATCAATATCGCTTCCAAATATTTCTTTAAATTTATTTACGGCTCGTTCAGTATATACATCATTACCATAAGAGCTTGCATGGTCAATGTTAGCTTTAGTTATAGCTTCAATAATATTTTCATGTGCCCCTGAATAATTATCACTTGCAAATCCTTTCATTATATTATAATTTTTAATGAGTGTGGAATAATGTTAATTTCTATTTTATCTGAAAAAACAACCGGCTCGCCATCAATATGAGCCAAAATTTTACCGTTTTGTTCAATAATAATACTCTTTGCTTTGTATGATTTCGCAATTTTTAATTTATCAATTTTTTTGGTAAAAAGTTTATATGCCAGCTTTGGTGCCGATATTAATGGGAATTTTTTGAGCGTCGTAATATTTAATTTACCATCGTTCATTGATGCTGTTGGAGCAATATATGCATTATTACCAAATTGCGAACCATTTGCAATGCTTAGTAAAAATACCTCATCATTAATTTTATTTTCATCAATAGTTAAATTTATTTTTTGTGATTTGTATTTTTTAAATTCTTTTGATGTAATTTTAATATACGATGAAAATCCGCGTTTTCCATACTTGGCAAATTTATGTGCTATAAGAGCATCGAACCCAATACCTGCTACATTTATAAAAAAAGTATTATTAATACTTGCGGTATCTATTGTTAAAACATTAAAATTATTTATGTTTAATATGGCATCTTTTATTTTTAAAGGAATTTGTAAATGTCTAGCCAAACCGTTTCCAGAGCCTGTTGGAATTATTCCAAAAGCAGTATTTGAATTTATTAAAGCTTGACCAACTTCATTAACCGAACCATCGCCACCTACAACAACTATTGCATCAAAATTAGCAGAATATTGTTTTGTTAATTCAATAGCATGTTTTGCGTACTCAGTGTATTTTATAGTGTAATTAATGTTTTTCGCACTATATTTTACAAGCATTTTTTCTATTATTTTCTGCCTTCCAACTCCCGAAATAGGATTTATAATATATAGAACTTTTTTCATCTATTGTTTAATGTTTCAACTGTCATTTTGTTGTTAATTAACGAATAGTTATATGTTTGAATTATTGCTTTTATTTTGTTTTTCATTTTTTCTTCTTGTTTAATTTTTTCTTTTATTAAATTATGATGAAACATACTATCGGTACGTAAATTATATAAACCAACTCCTTCCTCACCACTAAAAAGGTATGTGTAATCGTTTTGTATTAACTGATAAATACCTGATATATAATTTACTGCAAAATGTTGCTTACCACTTATTGCTGAGTTGCCTAAGGAGTAAAATGTTTTTTTATAATGTAAATAATCTAAAATAGTAGGCATTATATCTATCTGTTGAATAATATTTTTTGTTTCGCCTCTTAACGAGCTATCAGGTGTAAAAAAGAAAACAGGTATGCAAAATTGCCCAACTTGATTCCAATAATAATACGAATTTGCCATAGACATATGGTCAGCTGTTAAAGCAAAAATTGTGTTTTTATACCAATTTGTTTTTTTTGCTGTATCAAAGAATTTACGAAGCGAATAATCGGCATATTCAACAGCACGATGAATAGGCAACTCACCCTCTTTAAATTTATCTTTATATTTTTCGGGTACATTGTACGGGTGGTGCGATGATAGAGTAAAAACAGATGTAATAAACGGTTGTTTAAAACTACTCATTTTTTTAGAAAAATATTGTAAAAAAGGCTCATCGTAAATGCCCCATTTTCCGTCGTAATCATCATCATTATTGTATTCATTTTTTCCAAAATAATCGTCAAAACCTGATAAATATGCAAAATTATCAAACCCCATTGTTCCATTTTTACCTCCATGAAAAAAAGCACTGTAATATCCTTCTTGTTTCAATATTTTTGGTAATCCCGTTATTTCGTTTGTTGAATATAATGAAGTTATAAATGGTTGGTCGCTTAAACTCGGAATACTAGAAATTATAGCAGGCATTCCCTGCATAGATGTTTTTCCATTAGCATAACTATGTAATGTGTAATAACTTACACCTATTAAGCTATCTAAAAAAGGAGTGTAGGGTTTGTTATTATAAAATCCGGTGTAGTTGTTTCCAAAACTTTCTAAAATTATAATTACTACATTTTTTTTATTAAAAACTGTATCCGAAGTAAATTGTTTTATAGGATTAATGTATTTTTTAAGTTCGTTGGAGTTAAAATATTTTTTTTCTTTTAATCCTTTATGATTTACAGTTCTTATTATTGAAAAAGGAGTATTAATTATAAGTGGTATATTTTGTGTTTTTATATATTTTGCAAATCCATTAATTGCCAATGGTCTTAAACCAAAACCACGAATTAAAAATGCTGATAAAGTAACTATACCAATCATCACAATAAGCCTGTAAACGGCAATTTGCAAATTTAAATTCTTATTAAAAGTAAATTCTTTTTTAGGATAAAATTTAATTAGTGAAAAAACAAATACAAACCATAATAATATAATATACCAAAAATCTTTAATAAATTGAGGTAAAATCATGGCAGTATCATCACCTAAAAATATAAGGCTAAAAACATCGAAAGTTGTACGTTTATTTGTGAATTTAAAGTATTCTATATCAATAAAATTGGCAAATAATATAATAGCATTTACTATAAAAAATAAATATTTAATAAAAGTTTGGTATTTCTTGTTAGAAATAAAATTGAATGGTAAAATACTTAAAATAATAAATATTAAATTAAAGAGTAAAATTGCACTTACATCGTAAACTGTACCAAAAGAAAATATTTTTAAAAATTCAAAGAAGCTGTTTTCTTGAAAAGATATATAATTAAAACTCAAAAAAATTAACCTGCTGAGTTGAAAAAGGATTAACAACAATGTAATTCTTTTTATTAGTACAATTATATGATTTAGGTATGTTTTCACATTGTAAAATTACTTAATTCAAGTTAGATTATGTAATTAATAATTGAGAATTAGTAATTTTTTAGCTTTCGTGATAAAACTTTTTTACAAGAACTAACAATATTTGTAGCTTTTAAGCCATATTTTACCATTAATTCATTTGGGTTTCCACTTTCTCCAAAACTGTCGTTTACTCCAACAAACTCTATTGGCACCGGATAGTTTTGCGATAAAACTTCGGCAACAACACTTCCTAAACCTCCTATAATTTGATGTTCTTCGGCTGTAACCACAGCTCCGGTTTGTTTTGCCGATTCAATTAATAAAGTTTTATCAATAGGTTTTATTGTATGAATATTTATAACTTGTGCACTTATATTTTGTTTCGTTAGTTCTTTTGCTGCTTCTAAAGCTTCCCAAACCATATGTCCTGTTGCTATTATTGTTACATCGGTTCCCTCTGTAAATATTTGTCCTTTACCTATTTTAAATTCTAAGTTTTTTGGTGTAAAATTTGGCATTGGTTCGCGTCCAAAACGCAAATACACAGGGCTATTTATTTGTGTAACTGCAGCAAAAACAGCATTATAAGTTTGGTTTGCATCACAAGGCGAAAGCACTGTCATATTGGGTAATGCACGCATTATAGCAATATCTTCTAAAGCTTGATGTGTAGCACCATCAGCACCAACAGATATACCTGCGTGTGCTCCACCAATTATTACATGTAAATTATTATAGCAAAGTGATATACGTATTTGGTCGGTGGCACGTAATGCTGCAAAAACCCCGTAAGTTGAGAAAAAGGGGATTTTACCACCAAGAGCTAATCCGGCAGCAGCAGCAACTATATTTTGTTCGGCAATACCAAACGAAAAAAATCTTTCAGGAAATTCATCGGCAAAAATGTTCATACTAACCGATGAGGTTATATCTGCACCAATACCTATTATATTAGTGTTTTGTTTGGCAATATCTCGTAAGCCTTCGCCAAAACCTATGCGAGTTGCTTTATTTTCATTTTTTTCTAACTTCATTTTGTGTAATCGCTTACAATTATCAATGGTGTAGTTCCAATATTACTTTTGTTATATGCTCGGTCGAAAACATAAAAATTTAATTTTAATGTATCGTAACCCAATAATTTAAAATCATCAATATAAAATTTGGTTTTTATTGAGCCTTTTATTAACTTATTTCTGCCTTCCGGTTCGTAATATGGTATTTTATATTCGTAAGGAACAGCTAATTCTGCAGGTTTCAATGTATCGTTCTCCATATAATATAGAGTGAAAATAATATTCTTAACCGTGTCCTTATCATAAAAACAAATATCGCCATCGCCATCAATAAATTTTATACTTAAATTTAAATAATCGGTACCAAAAGTTTTATCGGTTAATAACTCTATACTTTCGTAACTAACTTCTGGGATAGGTGAAAAATCATTGTATTTTTTACAAGAAAAAAACACAATTATTATTGATAAAATTAATATAATTGAAAATCTATTCATTAAATTTTTTATGATGAGTAAAATTAATAAAATTTATTTAGAAATTAGATTTTTATTTTTTAAACTAATTTTAGAATCTATATCCTAAATTAAAACTCACATTCCAATCAAATATTACATCACCTTTATTATATTCGGGGTTTATAAGTTTTTCATTTAATACGTATCCTGCTCCGACACCTGCATGTACTGTAATATTTATATGTTTTTTTGATTGAATTGAAACTCCGTTTTGAAATCGGAGTGAACCATAATCAATATCGTTACGTGAAATATACATAAATTCAGGACCTAAATAGTATCTAATAGTATTTACGCCTAAATATAAGTTTCCAAAATTGTAATTGTGTGATTTATTTTTCCCTGTATAAAACTTAAATGCTAATCCTGTTTGATAATATTCCATGTTAAATGTAAAACTAAAAGGAATATACAATCCAAGTTTTTCAGACGTAGTTATATATTCATACGAAACACCAAAGCCTTTCCAAAACAGAAGTAGAGGCATTGTTGAAACAAGATGATGACTCAATTTGTATTCTAAACCGGGAGAAACAGTTTTAGTTATGTTCGATTTGTTTTTTTCGCCAATAACAATTTTCAATAATTTTAATACTTTTTTTCCCTTTAAAGTGTCGGCAATAAAAACTTTAAGTCTAGGTGTAAATGTTTTCTTTTTTATATTTCCTAATAATTTATTTTCTACACATTCTTCATATTGGCACTTAATAACAATTTGCTTGCTGTTGGTTGAGTAACTAATATCTGCCGGAATAATTTCATCAATATTTAGTTTAGAAATTTTAATTAAGTTATTATTTCTATAATAATTAACAGTTAAAAAACCTTTGTCAAAATCTATATCTACTTTAGGGTTAAGCAAGTTATTGATATCAGAAATAATTTGTTCTGTTTCTTCAATTTCTTGAGAGTAGGTCGTGATTGTAGAAATACAAATTACATAAAAAAATATGCCTAGCTTTAAATAATTCATTAGGTTGTTTTTAGTTTCTGGAACAAATATACAAAGTTTTTTGTAAAAAAAAGTCCTCCAAACTGAGAATCTGGAGGACAACTAACCCATGAGAAAAATTATATTTGCATCACAAAGGTAGTATATATACAACCAAAAGTCAAATAAATAGCATTTATATTTTGTTAAATTATAAAAAAATGAATTTAATTGCCGTAAGCAAACTAGGTATTATTATGTCCAAGAGGGAAATTAGACCTAAACAAATTAAAGCATTTGCCTATAATACTCAAACAAAGAAACAGCTAATGCATGCGAAACATTCATCGATTTTGTATTACCGGGCATAGGTATATGAATAAAATTTTGGCAAAATTTAATCATTTCTGAGCTTATACCGGATTTTTCATTTCCTACAATAAAAGCTGTTTTTTTATTAAAAGAGTACTCGTAAATACTTTTCGAATTATTTATGGTGTCAATTCCTACAAAAGTATAATTTTTAAAAATATCTGATTTTAGTTCGTTATAATCAGTAAATTTAAAATCTACATTATTATAAGCCGAAGATGAACTTCGCTTTATTTTGGTTTGATTTGGAATAATTTTATTAATAAGAAAAAGTTTTTTTGCTCCAATATTATCTGTCAAACGAATTAAACTTCCAATATTTTCAGGTGTAGAAATATTTTCAGCAATAATAATTATATCATTAATTATTGATTTATCACCAAAAAATTTATTTGCTTGTATAGTTTTGCTCATCGATTAAAAATAAAAAAGGTCGGCAATAATTGCCGACCTTCAAATATATAAATTAATTATTATTTATTTAAAAAGCTCATTAAATTCTTCTGCTGTAACTTCTTTTGTATCTAATTTAACTGCCGATTTAATTGCTTCTAAAGATTTCTCCTCTAATTTAGTTTCAAAAAGGTTTCTTCTTTCTTCGGGCTTTTCAACAATTTCTTTAGCATACTGTGTTAATTGCTCTTCAGGTATTTGCATTGCACCATAATACTGTTGAAATTGTGCATTTATTTGAGCTTTAGCAGCATCAAGTAAATCATTATCATCTACTTTAATATCGTTATCAGAAGCAACTTGCTCCTTAATTAATTGCCAACGTAGGTCTTTCATAAATAATGGAAAGTCTGCGTCTAATTTCTCATCAGAAAGTTTTTCCTGAGTATTAGTCGCTCTTAACCATTCCTTTAAGAAAGTTTCAGGTAGATCAAATTTAACTTTTTCAATTAATTTTTCTTTAGCATCTAATCCAAACTTATAATTCGATTGAGGTATAAAAGAATTTTTAATTGCTTCAGCTATTTTAGTTTTAAATTCTTCTTCCGATTTTACACTGTCTTTTCCAAAAATCTTATCCCAAAGTTCTTGATTATTTTCAGCAGGAACCCATTCTTTAATTGCTGAAATTGTGAAATTATAGTTACAATCTATATCCTCAGGTTTTAACTCTTCTTTCTTTTGTTTTAATAAACCTGCTATTTCATACTCGTTTTCGAACGATTTTTTAGGATTAAAAGTAATTGTGTCATTTATTTCCTTGCCTAAAAATAATTTCTTTTGTTCTTCATCTTTAAACGATGTCATTAATATTGATGTTGCTTCGGCTGATATACCACCTTCAATTATTTTTCCTTTTTCGTCAGATTGAGCAATATCACCGGTAATCATATTCGATTCAACAACTTTTTTAGACTCTACATATTCACCTGAAGTTTGTTGGTAATTCTTTAATTGAGCATCAATATCTTTATCTTCTACTCTTAACTCGTAGTTTGTAAATTTATCTTTTTTTGAAAGTTTTACTTCTATACTTGGAGCAACAGCTATTTTGTAAACAAATTCATAAGTATCTTGCTCTCCCCAATTAATAGGCTTTTGCTCTTCGTTATACGGTAATGGTTCGCCAAGAATTTTATCGTCTGTTTCTTGTAAGTATTTTGATATTGATTCAGAAATAAGCTTGTTCATTTCTTCAACTAAAACCGAAGTATAGTACTTCTTTTTTATAAGTCCGAAAGGTACTTTTCCATGTCTAAAACCATCAATACTTGCTTTGTTTTTGTAATCTTTTAATACTTTGATTACTTTTTCATCGTAATCAGACTTTTCAACAGTTATAGTTATTGAATAGTTTAAAGCATCAATTTCATTCTTAGTTACGTTCATTACCAGATATTTAAGCAATTAAAAAAAATTAAAAAAAACCGTTTTGGAATCCAAAACGGTTTTCATTTTGTACGGGTGAAGGGACTCGAACCCCCATGCCGCGAAGCACTAGATCCTAAGTCTAGCGTGTCTACCAATTTCACCACACCCGCAAAATGGACTGCAAAGGTACTAATTTTTTTGAAAAACAAAATATTTTTCAAAAATATTTTATTAAATTTCGTAATTACATTTATGAATAGTATCTTAGCTCTTTGAAATTAAACAATAACATAAAATAAAAACAATGAAAGTTATTACCCTAACATTAATTTTTCTACTTGTTTCTGCATCTTTGTTTTCTCAAGATGTTGTTAATAAAACAAAAGCAGACAGTAATAAGGTTTTATGGAATGCTGTTCTTGCGAAAGAAGGTGATTTAATAGGCGACACTGCTATTAAAAGTGAATGTAAAGCTCAGTGGGCAAACGAGGTAGTGAAATTTAGTTCTCAATTTTCAAAAACCGATAAATCGGCTCAAGAAGTACTTGGAACACCTAATGTATTACCTATTGGAGGCGAATCGAATATGGCTTGGTCGGTAAAATCAAAAAATGGCAAAGAGGTTAGTGGAACAGCATTTATAAGAGTTTCTTATAAAAACCCAGCCAGAATTAGCCAGGTTGCAATTGCCCAAAGTTATAACCCCGGTGCAATAACTAAAGTTACTATTTTTGGACCAGACAAGGAAGAATTAAAAATTTATGAAGGAACTCCAAAAGCCGAAGGAACAAAAGGTAAAATGATGAATATCTTTTTAGATAAACCTACCGAATTTTATGTAACCCAGGTTGAAATACAATTAGACCCTGTGGCCGTTCCGGGAGAAAATCAGATTGATGCTATCGGAATTGCAGAATGTTCTGACTCGGTTATAGCAAAAATTAATGTAATACCCAATATAAAATGGGATTCAGAACCTATAAATTTAGGAGATAACATTAATTCGATATACGCTGAAGATGCACCTATGATTTCTCCTGATGGAAAATATATTTATTTTGTACGAAAATTTCATCCTGAAAACATTGGAGGTTACAACGATGAAACAGATATATGGTATTCTGCCGTAGATAAAAATAATAATTGGCGACCTGCAAAAAATATTGGCGAACCTCTAAATAATAAAAAAAATAACTTTGTACAATCTATCACTCCTGATGGTAATGCTTTATTACTTGCAAATGTTTATTTAAAAAATGGGCAAATGACAGCGGGTGTTTCTTTCACTTATCGTACTCGTACAGGTTGGGCATTTCCCGAGAAACAAACAATTGATGGCTTTATTAATTATAATAAATATGCTAATTATTATTTAACTAATGATGGTAAGGCATTAATTATGGCTATTGAAATGAAAGATACTTATGGCGGACTTGACTTATATGTTAGTTTCAAAAAAGGTGAAAACAGATGGTCTAAACCTCAGAATTTAGGCCCTACAATCAATACTAGACAAAACGATTACAGTCCGTTTTTAGCTGCTGATGGTGTTACATTATTTTATTCTACATCTGGCTTTGCCGGTTATGGTCAAGCCGATATATATAGTACTACTCGTGAAGATGATACTTGGAAAAAATGGACAGAACCACAAAATTTAGGTGAAGGTATAAATACACCGGGTGCCGATTCTAAATATAATATTCCGGCTTCTGGAGAGTATGCATATTACGCTTCTACACATAAATCAAAGGGTAAGTCAGATATTTTTAAGATTAAATTACCTCAAAAAGTAAAGCCAAACCCGGTAGTTTTAATAACAGGAGTTGTACGTAACGATAAAACAAATCAACCTGTTGATGCAAGAATTATTGTTGAAGAACTCCCAGGTGGTGAAGAAGTTGCTATTGCACGAACAGACCCTAAAACAGGTAGGTTTAAAATTATTTTACCTGCTGGTAAAAAATATGGTTTCCGTGCTGTTGGACTTGGGTTCTTCGAAGTAAATAAAAATATTGATTTAACAGATATTGATGAATACACCGAAATTGAAGAAGACGCTATGCGATTAGCTCCAATTGAAGTTGGACAGGTTGTAAGATTAAATAACATATTCTTTGAAACAGCAAAAGCTACTCTTAAACCGGAATCTTTTCCTGAACTAGATAGAACTATAGATTTCTTAAACAACAATCCGACAATGGAAGTTGAAATTGCTGGTCATACCGACTCTGATGGTTCAGAGGTATTAAACCAGAAACTATCGCAAGCAAGAGCTCAGTCGGTAGCAAATTATTTAATTGAGCATGGAATAAAATCAGAAAGATTAATTGTTCATGGTTATGGTGAAAGTCGCCCTATTGCTTTTAACACAACACCTGAAGGGAAAGCTCAAAACAGACGAGTAGAATTTAAAGTACTTAAAAAATAAATAATGACTCTCCTCACCGAAAGTGAATGATGTATCATTATGGAAAACAATATTTAATACGCTCAAGTACAGGGAATTTATCCCAAACAAATTAAAGCATAGAGAGAAAAGAAAGGCCGAAAGGCCTTTTTTTGTCATTTTTTTTGATAAAATATAAAATATCGGTGCTTATATATACGAGTTTGTAGCTATCTTTGTAAAAAATATTAAATATGAGAAAAATTACCTTACTATTAATTATACTTTCATTTTTTGTAAACGCTCAAATACCTAACGGCTATTACGACGATGCACAAGGTTTAACAGGCGAAAATTTACGAACAGCCTTATACAATATAATTAAAGACCATACATCAAGAAGTTATTCGCAATTATGGTCAGATTTTGAAAGTACAGATAAAAAACCAAATGGAAAAGTTTGGGATATGTACTCAACTAAAAATGATGGAACTTTTGCATACGAATATACTTTTGGTTCAGACCAGTGTGGCACATATTCAGGTGAAGGTTCTTGCTATAACAGAGAACACTCTTTTCCAAAAAGCTGGTTTGATGAAGATGCGCCAATGTACACCGATTTGTTCCATCTTTATCCTACCGATGGAACTGTAAATGGAAAAAGAAGTAATTACCCGTATGGCGAAACAAATAGCCCTTCATGGACATCAACAAACGGAAGTAAAAAAGGAGCTTGTTCCTATCCCGGATATACAGGTACCATTTTTGAACCTATTGATGAGTTTAAAGGCGATTTTGCACGTACATATTTTTATATGGTTACCAGATATAAAAATATAGTAGCAAGTTGGAGTAGTGATATGCTAAGTGGCGATAATTTATCCGGATGGGCTACAAATATGCTTGTAGATTGGGCAGAACAAGATCCTGTGAGTCAAAAAGAATTAGATAGAAATAATGCAGTTTATAATATTCAGCACAACAGAAATCCTTTTATAGACCACCCTGAATATATTTGTTATATATGGACAGGTTGCGAGTCTGCTATTGCAAAAACAGGTACAAATGTTGCTATTAGCATATATCCAAATCCTGCAAAAGGTAACTTAACAATAACATATAACTCTGTAAATAAAAAAAATACAGTTGCTACAATTCATAATTTGTTGGGTGCAAAAATTCAAGAAATTGAACTACACCAAAACACAAATAAGTTAAATATTGAAACTTATAATAAAGGTATTTATTTTATAAAAATAAATAATCCGGAAAATACAATAATAAAAAAGTTTGTAGTAAAATAAATAATTTAACAGTATATTTAAGCCTCTGTTGATATAAACAGGGGCTTTTTATTATGAATATTTTAAACATAAAAAGTAATAACATATTTTTCTTTCTTGCACTTGAAGAATACCTTATAAAAAACACTAACGATGATTGGTTTTTCTTATGGAGTTCTGATAATTGTGTTGTATGTGGGAAACATCAAAATATTTATGAGGAAATAAACCTTCATTATATTATTGATAACAATATTAAGTTAGCTAGGAGATTAAGTGGTGGTGGAACAGTTTTTCAAGATAAAGGAAACTTAAATTTTACATTTATATTAAATAAAGAAAATGGGAAACAGATTGATTTTAAAAAACATATAGAGCCAATATATAAATATATTAAATCGCTAAATATAGATGTAGAATACAGTAAAAGAAACGATTTGTTTATTGATAATAAAAAAATTTCGGGTAATGCCGAACATGTGTACAAAAATAGAGTTTTACATCACGGCACATTATTATTTAATTCTGATTTAAGTAAGTTAAATGAGGTGCTTAAGGTAAAAGGTAAATATAAAAGTAAATCGGTAAAATCGGTAAGAAAAAACGTAACTAACATAAATAATTACACAAACAATATCAATTTTAATGATTTTAAAATAGGTCTTAATAATTATGTAAAAGATTTTTTTAATATAGATGAATATTATTTGCTTGATAATGATATTATAAATAGAGTAAAAGTGTTGGCTAAAAATAAATACAAGACACATGAATGGATATTTAATTACACTTCAAATTTTAAATATTCAGGCATAATTAATTCGGAAAAACTACAAACTACTTTTAATTTACATATAAAAAAAGGAAAAATAGTTGATTGTAATTTTAATAATTATACAAAGCTAAATAAGTACTTTATAGGAAAAGAATATAAGATTGATAGTATCTTAACTATTATTATTGATAATAATTTATCTGAAATATTAAAAATAAATCCTAAAGAATTACTATATTGCTTTTTTTAGCGATGAAAAAAACTTTATACATATTATTTGCACTTGTTAACATAAACTTATTTTCACAGGTAGAGGCTAAGTTATCGAATAATAATTTAAAATACGACAGTTTATATATTGAAAATGTTTCAGATAAGTTAGCAATTAGAATTTATAATATATGGAAAGCTACCGAGTTGAAATTAACCGAATTAGAAACAAACAAATCTTTACTTTTAAAGCCTAATAGCTCAATGAATATTGGCTTAGGGTTTAATTACAAATGGCTAGGATTAGGTGTAGCTGTAGGAATGCCTTTTGTAAACAACGACGATAGTATTTATGGCAAAACTAAACGTTTCGACTTTCAGCTAAACCTATATGGCAGAACAATGGGGGCTGATATATATTTTCAAAGGTATAAAGGTTTTTATTTAAGCAACCCAAAAAATTTGGTTAATTGGGATAAAAAAGCATACCCAATTTTAGAAGATATGCAAGTTATTAGTGCCGGGGCATCAGTATATTATTTCTTTAACAATAAACGTTTTTCGTATCGAGCCGCATTTGTTAGAAACGAAATACAGAAAAAAGGTCAAGGAAGTATGGTTTTAGGTGTATATTATGGTTTAAACTCTGCTTTCGATAATACAGGTTTTGTAAGTAACGAACTAAAAGATAGTTTAAAAACTGATTTTGATATCTATTCTTTCACTTCAAATAATTTCGGAATTTCTTTCGGATATACTTTCACTTTTGTTATTGCAAAACATTTTTTTATAAATCTTTCACTAGTTCCGGGTATTGGAGGCGTTAAAACTAATATAAAAACAAGTGAAAAAACTAACGGATTAAAACCCAAGTTGGCTGTGCGATATATAACCAGATTTGCCTTAGGTTACGAGCATAAAAATTTTTACCTTGGACTAACAGCATATTCAACAGGGTCAAGTTACGAGTATAGTTATATAAAAATTGAACCAAAAACAGGAAATGTTAAACTATTTTTTGGAAAAAGATTTTAAAATGCTCTATATATAATATAGGTTAAATCACGTATTTTATATTTAATTGGCAACCATTTAGTTAATTATTCGTCATTACATTAAATTATTTAATCTTCTGTTTTTGATGTTTTATACAATGTTTTTTTGTACTGATAAATAAATTAGCACTACATTAACTTTTAAAAACAGATAATTATTACTAAGTTTGTTACATAACCTTTTAAATTAATATCCTATGCAAAAATTATTTATTTCTTTAAGCTTGTTGTTTGTCACATTAACAGGGTTTTCACAAAAAATTACCATTACTGATTTTAGTTCGCAACAATGGACAAATGTATATGAAGACGAAAGCATGCAAATCTTCTATAAATATGCAGATAACTCAGCAGTATCAGAAAATGGAAGAAGTTTTATTCTATTTAAAATTAAGAATAAAACTAGTAATACACTTACAATAAATGCGAGTGTTATATCTGAGTACAACAATGTTAATCAAAGTTTTTCTAACGAAAAAACAATAAAAATTGAAGCTAACGGAACTCTTGAAGGAAAAACTACAGGTGATGGTAATATCAGATTACCATATGAAAAATTTAAAGAACACGATAAAACTTTGAAAAGTGTGAAAATAGATTTTTAATACCCTAACTACCTAAACTACCCCACTATGAAAAATATATTTGTAATATTATTATTTTTATTCAGCATATCCAATATCTATTCTCAAGCATATTGGAATAATGTATCTGTTTCACCTCTCGAGATTTGTTTAGGTGATTGTGTTGACCCATTTTCTGATGGCGGCAATGCTACTATTCTAATGAATAACGATTTTAATAGCGGTTCTATCGGTTCCGGTTGGTCTTCAAATTCTGCACAATTCGATAATCCTTGTACTTCAACCGGTGATAATTGGGATGGAACCACATATTTATGGGTTGGACCCGCTGCTTCTTTCCCCAGAGATTTAACAACTGTTGGTTTTAATGTTACTTCAGCATGTCAAATTTGTTTCGATTTTAAAATGGCAACTCAAGGAAATAGTTCACCTTGCGAAGGACCTGATGAAGCAGACGAAGGAGTTTCATTACAATGGAATAGTAATGATGGAACGGGCTGGCACGATATTACTTATTTTTGTCCTGATGGAAATGAATATTCATCGAATAATGGGCAGGGTGGAAGCGGAGGTTATTCCGGACCATTCTTAGTATGGGATAATTATTGTTACAATGTTCCTGCTGCCGCTGCAGGAAATAACACTCAATTTCAATGGCATCAAAACCTAGTTACAGATAATGATTACGACCATTGGGGAATAGATAATGTTTTTATTAATTGCCCACAACCAAACGTATCCATAACTTGGAACGATAGTAATAATGGTGACTTTTATTGGGATGCAGACCCACCTCAACAATGTCCTACACAAAACACAACCTATACAGCTACTATTGATGATGGCATAGGTTCTGATGTAGCAACATTTGATGTTATAGTATATCAGCCACCAACATTAGATATTCAAGGTTTAGCTCCTGCGTATTGCATGGCACAATCAGCTGTTGCTATGACAGGCTTACCTGCAGGCGGAACATTTTCCGGACCCGGAGTAACGGGTAACCAATTTGACCCTGCAACTGCAGGATTAGGAAATCATACAATTACTTATGATTGGGATCAACTTGATTCGCAAGGCAACGTATTATGTTCGTTCAGTACCACAACAACTGTTATTGTTAATAATGGCCCAACAGCCGATTTTACTGTTGTAACACCATTATGTACAGGTACAAACACTACTATTACTTACACAGGTACAGGTTCATCATCGGCTAGCTATTCTTGGAACTGGGGAGGCTTGGGAGTAACTCCGGGTACAGGACAAGGCCCCCATACAGGAACTGCTGCAGCCGGAACATATACTATAAGTTTACAAGTAACAGAAAATGGATGTACAGGAAACCCTGTTTCTCATGATATAGTATTTAATTCATATCCTACTGCTAATGCAGGTGTCAATGATGATATATGTGGATTAACATACACTATGGATGCAACACCAAGTATTGGTACAGGTACATGGTCTCAAACAGCAGGAACCGGAACAAGTACTTTTACAACACCAACTTCTGCTAATTCAGATGTAACAGTTACAACATACGGAACATACACTTTTCAATGGGAAGAAAACTCTAATACTTGTATTGATAACGATGATGTTGATATAACATTTTGGGAAATACCTGTTCCTAATGCAGGAACCGATGATGCAATTTGTGGGCTAAATTATACTTTAGCTGCTATACCAACAGTTGGCACAGGAACATGGACTGCCAACCCATCAACAGGAGTTAGTTTTTCTAATATACACTCAGCTACATCTGATGTTTCAGTATCTACAGAAGGTATATACACCTTTACATGGACAGAAGAAAACGGACAATGTATAGCATCTGATGATGTTGTAATTGAGTTTATTGAAATCCCTGTTGCAAATGCCGGCTCCACGAATATAGATGTTTGTGGACCTGATTACACAATGACAGCTATACCTAGTGTAGGTACAGGAACATGGACAGCAAATCCAACTACTGCTAATTTTACAAATGTGAATAATGCAACTTCGGGAGTTTCTGTAAGTGCCTATGGAAGTTATAATTTTACTTGGACAGAAGCAAATCAAATATGCACTGATAATCAGACAGTAACAATAAATTTCTATGAAATACCAACACCTAATGCAGGTGTTGATGATGTTGTTTGTGGACCTGATTATACGTTAAACGCAACAGCTTCGGTAGGAACAGGTGTGTGGACTACAACAAACGGTGCAGCTACAATATCTAATCCTAATCAAGCAAGTTCAAATACAACTGTTAATTCTTATGGAACATATACATACACTTGGACAGAAAATAATAATGGTTGTATCACTTCCGATGATGTAGATATTACGTATTATCAAATTCCAACTTCAGATTTTTCTGCATCAATAATTAACTGTTTTGAAGATAATTCAACAGTAACATATAATGGTAATGCAAGTTCATCAGCAACTTATACTTGGGATTGGGATTCAGGAAATGCAACACCGGGAAACGGACAAGGTCCTCATAACGTAAATTGGTCGGTTGCTAATACTTATACAATAAGTTTACAAGTTACCGAAAACGGATGTCAATCTCCAATTACTACTCACGATGTAATTAATCCTGAATTACTAACATCAACAGCAAGTTCAACAGATATTTTATGTTTTGGTGATGCAAACGGAACATTAACAGCTACCCATAATGGAGGAACTTTTCCATATTCAGTTTTATGGAGCAATGGAGAAACAACATTAAATGTTGATAGTTTAAATGGTGGTAATTATCAGGTTAGCATTACTGACGGTATGGGTTGTACAACAACTTCAATAGCGGTTATAAACGAGCCTACAAAATTAGAATTATCTCCAATAGAAAATTTCTTTGTATGTAATGGGGCTTCTGTAAATGCTCAAGCAAATGTAACAGGCGGAACACCAAGTTATATATATTATTGGGACGATGTTCAATCATCAAATTCTTCTTTCACAGAACACCCGGTAATTGCTAATTCAACACATTGTGTAAAAGTTGTTGACCAAAATAATTGTGCAGATAGTCTGTGTTTTAATATTTCGGTAAGCGAACCTGTTGTTTTACAATTATATGCAAATACCGATAGTGTTTGTCCTAACGACCCTATTCTTGTAACAGCAAGTATTTCGGGAGGTATTGGTCCTCCATATATGGTAACAGATTATAATACTGGCGATGTAGTATCGCCTCCATATATAATAAATCCTACGGAAAATGGAGAAATAATTATGGTTGTTGAAGATGGTTGTGGTTCAAGAGACACAAGTTCGGTAAAAGTAAATTTATATCCTTTACCACCAAATAATTTTGAATCTGATATTCAATCAGGATGTCAGCCATTACCTGTATCGTTTATAGAAACAAATAATGTAAGCGGAAATACTTACATTTGGGACTTTGGTGATAATTCAACAGATAACTTATCATTATCAAAAAATCCTATACATATTTATAATATACCAGGAGTTTTTGATGTAACATTAACTGTAACTTCAGATAAAGGTTGTAAAAATATACATACTATTCCTAGTTATATAAGTGTTTATCCTAAACCTATTGCTAAATTTCTTTTTGAACCAAAAGTTGCTACTATAGTGAAGCCAACAGTAACATTCGAAAATTTATCAACTTTAATAAATTCTGCATTATGGGATTTTGATGATGGCGATTCATCTTCATTAATAAATCCTACACATAAGTTCCCAAATATGTATCCGGGTGAATATAATGTTAAATTAATAGCAATGTCCGTTTATGGATGTAAAGATACAGCTACATCATTAGTACCTGTTAAACCGGTGCCAACACTTTATGCACCAACTGCATTTTCTCCTGATAAAGATAGAATAAACGATAATTTCTTTGTTACCGGTACAGGTATCGACCCTGAACAATTTACCCTTAAAGTATATGATAGATGGGGTGAGGTAATATGGGAATCTCATACATTTAATGTTGATGAAGGTAAATCTGATGAATGGAATGGTGTTGCTAAAAATAATAAAGTTTGCCAAAATGGTGTATATACTTGGGTGGCAATTTATATTGATGTCGAAGGAAATCAACAAGAATTTTCCGGCACTATTTCGTTAATAAAGTAATTTAAAAATAACCGATAATGAACATAAAGAAACAGGAAATGTGACAGTGATATACTAATAAAAAAAAAGCCTGAATTATTTCAGGCTTTTTTATGCTAAAAAATATGCTAAAAAATAGCTTTTAAAAAAGAAATAATTTATACTTTCGTGAAGAAAATAATTAATAATTAAAAAACGAATTATAATGAATATTCCGGCAGATTTAAAATACACAAAAGACCACGAGTGGGTAAAAATTGATGGTGATACAGCTATTGTTGGTATTACAGACTTTGCTCAAGGCGAATTAGGTGATGTAGTTTTTGTTGAGATAGAAACTGAAGGCGAAACTTTAGAAAAAGAAGAAACTTTTGGAACAATTGAAGCTGTTAAAACAGTATCTGACATGTTTATGCCTATTTCAGGTGAAGTTGTTGAGATAAACGAAAAATTGGAAGATTCTCCAGAAGTAGTAAATCAAGACCCATACGGAGATGGTTGGATGATTAAAATTAAAGTTTCTAACGCTGATGAGGCTAACGAATTAATGTCGGCTGATGATTACAAAAATCAGATTGAAGGATAAAAATATTTTGTATAAATGAACCCCCTTGTCATAGGCGAACTAGGTATTGTTATAGAATAAATATTTAATGCTAGAAGGGGCAGAAAAATGAATCTCCTCGCCGCAAGCGGACGAGGTATCGTTTTGGAATACTATTCTTTTATACGTCCCAAGGGACGGGGAATTAAACCCAAACAGATTAAACTCTAATAGATTAAAATAACCACCAAGGTGGTTATTTTTTTGCGTTTACGTTAAATAATTGTACATTTATACTTGATTAACATTTAAAACAAAAATTATGGTAAATAAAGTAGTATTAATTGGAAATGTTGGAAAAGACCCAGAAGTACGTTATTTAGATAACGATACAGCAGTAGCATCTTTTTCTTTAGCAACATCGGAAAATTATAAAGATAAAAACGGTGAATGGCAAACAAAAACAGAATGGCACAATATAGTTGCTTGGAGAAACACAGCTAAATATGTAGAAAATAGAGTTAAAAAAGGCTTACAATTATATGTTGAAGGCAAACTTACAACAAGAAGTTGGGACGATAAAGATGGTAATAAAAGATATACTACCGAAATTGTTGCACATACTATTAGACTGTTAGGTAAACGTGAGGATACAGGTGACTCTACAGTAACTCCTGAACCTACTACAAAAGTAGCAGATGCTCCTGTTATTAAAGATACTCCAGATGATGATTTGCCATTTTAACTAGTGGACTTATAGATATTAGTATAATAGATTTATTCTTTCAAGTTATACGAAAATAAGCTTTCTTGGAGAGTGATTTAATGAATCTCCTCGCCGCAAGCGGACGAGGTATCGTTTTGGAATACTATTCTTTTATACGTCCCAAGGGACGGGGAATTAAACCCAAACAGATTAAAATTTATCTTGATAATTGGTAAG
>CAMZKE010000080.1 GCA_947311115.1 uncultured Bacteroidales bacterium
AAAAAAAAAGCATGAATAATCAGGGTTAGACGCTTCGCGTTGCTCAGTATAGCAGCATTGGTGTTATACTACAACATAAAACTCAAGCATTTATCTTTTTGAACGTAGTGGAAAATCTAAAATAAATTATAACACTATAAACTAGTCGAGGTAATAGTAGTACAAGTATATTATACTTATTCATTAAAAAAGCCTCAAATTAGAGGCTTTTAAAATATTTTCAACTGAATTAAACAGCTTTTAATTCATATTCATAAAAAATTGAATTAATAATTTCTTTGTGTAAATGATAATAATTTTCAATAACCCAATGTTTTAATTCATGAATATCGTTTTCTTCTAGCCATTTTATAGATTTACTTAATTCTTTATTAAATAAATCTTTATCGAAACTTACTTTTTTTAAAACGGTTTTTGTGTATTCTAACATAAGCTTAATCGTTTTTAAATTGTTTTCTAATGTAATAAAAAAAATAGTAAAACACAATAAAACTGCTGTTAATTTTGGTTAATTGTGTATAAATACCCAAGTATTTAACAGTAATTTATTCAAAATGAATCTCCTCGCCGCAAGCGGACGAGGTATCGTTTTGGAATACTATTCTTTTATACGTCCCAAGGGACGGGGAATTAAACCCAAACAGATTAAAACATTATGTATTTTATATGTTAAAATAAATTAATTGAATGAATTTATTATTTCTTTAAAATCATTAGCATTTAATGCTGCTCCGCCAATTAAGCCACCATCAACATCTGTTTTGCTAAATATTTCTTTGGCATTATTCGGTTTAACCGAACCACCGTATAAAATTGAAATATTGTTTGCAATGTTATTACCGTATTTTTCAGAAATTAAATTTCTAATAAAAAGGTGTATTTCTTGAGCTTGTTCCGGACTGGCTGTTTCTCCTGTGCCTATTGCCCAAACAGGCTCGTAAGCAATAATAATATTAGCAAACTGCTCTTTATCAAGGCCAAATGTGCCATTTATTATTTGAGATTTTATTACATCAAAATGATTGCCGGCTTTTCTATCTTCTAATTGTTCTCCAACACAAAAAATAGGTTTTAAGTTGTTTTTTAAAACAAGGTTTAATTTTGTGTTTAAAATCTCATCATTTTCGCAATAATATTCCCGTCTTTCAGAATGCCCAATTATTACATAATCAGCATTAATTGATTTAATCATTTTTGCAGACACCTCACCGGTATATGCACCTTCCTCGTTGCTTGCAGAATTTTGCACACCAACTTTAATAGATGAGTCGTAAAAAATATCAATTAATGTTTTGGTATATAAAAATGGTGGGCAAACTATTACTTCTGTATTCTTATCAAAAGTATTTTCAAGTGATTTTAAATTTTCAGCCAATTCAATAGCTTCATTAAAAGAGGTATTCATTTTCCAATTACCTGCAACAATATTTTTTCTCATATTTATAAAATGTAAAGTTTAAAAAAGTCCGTTTAATTCTGCATCAACTCTTGAGATTACATCGCTTAAATCTTCAGGTTTTTCAGAAAAATTATTTTTGTCAACATCAATAATTAGTAGCTTACCCATTTTATATGAAGAAATCCATGCTTCGTAGCGTTCGTTAAGTCTTTTCAGATAATCAAGTCTTATGCTATTTTCGTAATCACGACCTCGCTTCTGTATTTGCCCAACAAGTGTAGGTACCGATGCTCTTAAATAAATAAGTAAATCCGGTGCTTTAATAAGCGAGTTTAACATACTAAACAAAGTAAAGTAATTTTCAAAATCACGGGTTGACATTAGCCCCATTGCATGAAGGTTAGGGGCGAAAATATACGCATCTTCGTATATTGTACGGTCTTGTATTACACTTTTTTTCGATTGGTGTATTTCTAACTGTTTATTAAAACGAGTGTTTAAAAAATATACCTGAAGGTTAAACGACCAACGTTGCATATCCTCGTAAAAATCTGTAAGATATGGGTTATCATCAGCATTATCAAAATCGGTATCCCATTTAAAATGTTTAGATAATAGTTTTGTAAGTGTAGTTTTTCCTGAACCAATATTTCCTGCAACAGCTATATGCATAATTAAAATTTTTATGCAATATATAAAAAACAAATTTAATTTTTAAATTAATTTGTACATATTTCCCGGATAGGATTTTATTATATTCTGAAGTTCTAAATTTAATAGTATTATTGATATTTCTGAACTTGATATTTTAGTTTCGTGACATAGAATATCAATATTTATACTTTTTTTTATTTTAATAATATTGTAAACCAATTCTTCTTCAG
Source organism: uncultured Bacteroidales bacterium (assembly GCA_947311115.1). Lineage (GTDB taxonomy): Bacteria > Bacteroidota > Bacteroidia > Bacteroidales > JAFGXI01 > DYMG01. The sequence goes on from CAMZKE010000080.1 coordinate 2,284, forward strand.
GTTTTAACTTTGGGGGGATAATTAGTTTGGTTTGAATATTTTTGTTCATTTCCCAACCCATTATATACTCTAAATCTAACACAGATTCAATTAATGCGGCTTTATTGGTTTTTATTAGTTTGTTGCAGCCTTTTGAGTATGGCTTATTTATTTCTCCGGGAAAGGCGAAAACATCTCGGTTGTATGAGTTTGCAATATCTCCGGTAATTAACGAACCTCCTTTTTCACCTGATTCAACTACTATAGTACAATCAGATAAACCTGCAACTATCCTATTTCGTTTTACAAAATTTTGCCTATCAGGGATTGTTTCTGATAAAAATTCGGTTAATAATGCACCATTTTTTACTATTTCTTTTGCAAAATTTGAATGTGCTGCCGGGTAAATTCGGTCTAAACCATGCCCCAAAACGGCAATAGTTTGTAAATTATTTTTTACAGCTTCTTTATGAGCACAAATATCTGTACCATAAGCTAATCCGCTTACTATTATTGGTGCATGACCTCTATCTTTTAAATCTTTTATTATTTGCTTGCAGTTTTCTTTTCCGTAATCGGTATTATTTCTTGTACCAACTATTGTAACAATTTTTTTATGTTCAAAATCAACATCACCTTTATAGAAAAATAATAAAGGGGCATCTTCACATTGTTTTAATCTGAAAGGGTAGGTTTTATCGAAATACGATTTTGTTTTAATTTTATATTTGTCAATAAATTTTAATTCTTTCTCTGCTCTTTTTGAAACATCGGCGTTAAGTATTTTAGATACTGTACGTTCTCCAATACCGGGTATTTTTATTAATGATTTTTTATTTTCTTTGAAAATAGCCTCGACACTACCGGTGTATGAAATCAAATTTTTGGCATTTTTTACACCAATTCCGTCAATAAGATTTAATGAAATAAGCCAAAAAAGTTCATTGTTATTTGTTTTGGCTTGCATATTTTGAAAGGTTTATTTTGAGTTTTTTTCTATCTTCTTCCTTAAAAGAAGAAATGTTTATTCCCGGATACTTAAATAAACCGGTTTTTGTTTTTTGAAAAACGTATAAGAATTCTTTTTTACCTATTTTTTCAGTTTCGTATTTGCCAAATACATTTTGTTTTATTCGTATCATCTTTCGTTTTGGAGATACCATTACTATATGATAATATTTAAATTCTATGTTATTGTCGTTGTCAGTGTAGCGTATATAAGTAAGCTCTTGTCTGTTCCAATAAAACAAGAATAATAGCATTAATAATACTGCAAAAGCAAATAAGTAATACCATGGTATAGGTATTATGTCTAAAAATGAAACACCTATAAATGAGAATAATAATCCTATAATTAGGTTTCTGCTTTTTCGTAGATTTACTATTTCTTCTTCGTTATCTATTACCATATTTATTTTTTAGTAAAAATATAAATATTTACCGATAAAAAAAAGGAGCCGTAGCTCCTTTCAAAATTATTGTTTTATTATTTTCTTGAGATAATAATTATTGTCAATTTTAAATTTTAATAGATACGTCCCTATTGCGTAATCAGAAATATCAACTTTTATTTTAAAATCACCAACATAATTATTTAATTCTTCAGAAGTGTAAAGTGTTTCACCTTTAATGTTAACTATCTCAAATTTTATATTTGCAGCCGATTTTAACGATGTTTCAAAAGAAACAAAGTTTGTTGATGGGTTAGGGTAAACTTTTATCTCAATTATTTGATTAGTAGTTTTTATTGAAGAAAAAGTAGTATCAACCATAATACCACCCCCAGATGTTGTATCTACAATAAAATTGAGGTTTGTTTGAACGGTATCGTTAGAGTTTACTGATAAATTTTCGTAAGTTGAGATTTGATTTAAACCGGGAATATCAACCCTTAAATTATAACCTGTTCCTTCCTGAATACTATCAACCTCCCAATCTCCACTATCATCAGTAACTGCATCAGCAATAGGTTCGTTATTTGGGTCTTGAGCAATGTAAATTTCGGCTCCGGTAACAGGTTCACCAGCAAGATTTATTGATTTATTAGCATTAATATATGTAATTGTTCCACCAAAAGTACCATATCCGTTTAAGTTAGTTGTCTCAAACATAGAGAAAGTAATATTTAATGTATCTTCGCAGCCAACTGTTACATACTCAGCACCTTCCCAAGTAGTAGTTGTTCCATTTGAGTTGTAATAACTTGCAAACACGTTAGTGTAGCTGTTTTGTGCATCTATTGCTCTAAAAGTATAGGTGTATGATGGTACATCTGTAAAAACAAAATTGCTATTTGCATCAATCATATTTGTATCAACCCTTTCTATTTGATATGCTGAGCCGTTATTAAACTGCTTATACAACTCAACTTTTATTTCATTTGCGTTAAAATTACCTCCAGAATAATCAACTGTACCTGTTATATATGCTAACTCGCTTTCTGTTATTTGTTGCGAAGTAAAGACTTCACACCCATTAGCGTCTGTTATTGTTAAATTATACATTCCTTCACACAAATCAAAAACTGTATCATTTGTTGAGCTATTATCCCAAATATAGTTATATGGAGGAGTCCCACCTGTTGCATTAGAGTATATTTCACCATTACAACCGCCACAAAATTCATTAACACTGGTTGTTATAATAATTTCTGAAGGTTGAATAAGTTCAACAGTATCTGAATTAGTACAATTATAACTGTCGGTAACAGTTAAAATATATTGCCCTGCGGTTAAATTTGTGATATTACTCATAACTCCACCGTTTGACCAGTTATAAACATAACCACTACCTGTGCCACCTGTTACTTGTGTATTAATACTTCCATCGCTTGAGCCATAGCATAACGGGTTTGTTGGTGTAAATGTTATATCTATTTCATCTAAAACTGTAACATTTATTGTATCGGTAGCTGTTGCACCACCTGAAACTTCGGTTATGGTAACTATATATTGTCCTGTGGTATCAACAGTAATTATTTGAGTTGTTCCACCTGTATTCCATGAATATGTATTTGCAGGGCCGGCATCTAAAATTACATATTCACCATAACAAACACTTGTGTCGTTACCTAAATTTACAAATGCAACTTCTTTTGCTCCATAGTCGCAATTATTTGTTGGTCGTGCAACACCATCAATATCAAAAGCTACCTCAGGCACGGTCATTGCGTGGTTGCTTATGCTTGGGTTATGTATTTCAGGGTTATTAAACCCAATAAATTGAGGATTTTCAAATACTGAATTTGCATCGCCACCAGAAGTTGATTGCCATTGACTAAAAGAAAAAGCACCTGCACCGTTTGTTGAAAAAGCATTAGATGAATCGTTTGCAAAATAGCAGTTGTAATCTAATATACTTGGAAAACCATTAGATGAGTTGAAAACTATTTTACTACTCTGTATTAAATTATTCTCAAATTGACAGCCGAAACCATCTAAAGAAAAGTCAACTCCAATTGTATTATTTCCAATAAGTTTAACCGTGTTGTTATATATTAATATGTCTGATTCGAATAAAGAAAACCCTTTAACCAAATTATCGTTATTTTCAATATTAATAAAATTATTTGACACTAAAAATGTTCCATATTGTTGAGTAGTTCCATTTTCAATGCTAATACCTGTGAGGTTGCATGTTTGTGTCGTATTTGTATGTATTCTGTTTCTTGTTATTAATGTTGTACTATCAGTTGCATTACCGTTTGCGTATATATAACTTAAGTATATACCTGTTGCAGTATTATTACCAAGGTTACCTGTTGTTGGCATAGTAATATTATTATCGGTAAGCTTAAGGTTTTTAATGTTTGATAAATTAATGCCGGTATTTTTTTGATTTTGAAAAATATTATTTTCTATTACAATGTTTGATGCATCTGAAAACGGCATATTTATTCCAATACCACCATTATTTATAGTGCAATTTCTAATGAAAATATTTGTTATTGTAGAAGTTGAACCTTGATATATTATACCATTATCGTTATCATCTGCATCTGCATTAATTATACAATTTTGTATAAATACAGAATCTAGCACAATAAACTCCTCTTGTAACATTATTGCATTTTCACCGTTTGCACCACCTGCATTTTCTATAGTTAAATTATTTAAATACACATGCGATGCTGTTATATAAAATACATTTTGGTCTGCTGAGCTTATTTTAACATCTGTAGCATTGCCCGTAACAGATTCAAAAGTTATTTTATCTCCATCCTGTCCTGAAGACACATTTATTTGATTAACATTATATGTGCCAGTATTAAACCTATAAACTATATTTCCCGGAGGAGGAGTATTTGAATAATAAAGCACTGTGTCGTTTACGTCATCGCCAGGATTAAACGTTATAATAGTTTGGCTAAAAGCAATAGTAAAGCTAAATATAGCTATTAAAGAAAGTAATTTTGTTTTCATGACATCATGTTTTAAAGTTGTTGTAAAAAACTGATTTTTACAAATATATGATTTTTTTTTAATATAAAAAATGACTTATTACTTTATTTCACTAATATATGAACCTTGTTTTAGATTAATGTAATTAGTTTGTAAAATACTATCTAATTCTGTAATATTATTTTCCCATAAGCTTGTAGAAAGTATAATGCTTTTGGGTTTGAATTTGGTTAATACATTATCAAAATTCCATGATATATATTTTTGAATAATTAAAAAATCAATGCTAATAGCGTTTGCTGTATCTAAAATTTTTTCGCCATTATAAACAAATATGGTTTTATCACGAAATTTAATAAAATTATTTCTTCGGTATAAATTAATATATTTGTCTTTTCTTTTATAATTTATTAGACCTGTTTTTGTATTGTTACAATTGGTATTTATTAAATAATTTGATATATTAAATTTAATATCTTTTTTAAGTTTTTTATAGTTATTATCGACAAGTAAAGTTGTATTATTTTTATTGCTAAAGCCAATAATTGTATGTTTGTTTACGCTAAAAAAACTTAATGAATTTGTATTATAATTTCTGTAAAACTCATAATTTACATAAGAAAACATTGTAAATACTAGCATTATAAATATTGAGAAAATATATTTATTGCGGTATAAAATGTAAAAGGCAAATAGTATAATTATGCTATATGAAACTAATGTTAAAAAAACATCCCAATTTATATTATCGATAATAGGATATGGGAGCAGGTTTATTTTGGTTACAGAAAAATTTAATGTGCTTGCAGAATAATCTAATGCTTTTGCAACAAACTCATTTACATAAGGAATATAATATGTAGCAAAAAACACAAAACTAAGTAAAAGAATAATGGTTACATTTAGCATTACTGCTATATTAGAAAGTAAAAAATATACAGGGAACTTATGAAAATATAGCAATGTTATTGGTAATGTTGCTAACTGAGCAGCAAGTGAAACAGAAACAATATCCCAAAAATATTTAAACAAACGGTTATCAATTTTTATTAAAGCTGATATTTTAGGTTGAAAAAATATTATACCTAGTACAGCCAAATAACTAAGCTGAAACCCAACTTGAAATATGTAAAACGGATTTATTATCAACAAAATAAATGCAGAAGCAAAAATTGTATTATAAATATTGTGTTTTTTATTAAAAGCCTTACCAAACGATACTAGCGAAAACATTAAAACAGCCCGTACAACCGATGGTGTAAATCCTGTAATCAGTGCATATATCCACAGTATTAGAATTATTGATATATATATAAATATTTTACCACTTTTGTATTTCATTAAAGGTTTAAATAACGAGATTAAAATTAAAAATACAATACCAACATGCAAACCTGAAACTGCCAAAATATGCATTACTCCGGCATTTGAGAACTGTTCGTTAGTTAACGAATCAATATCTTCACGTTTACCTAATGATATTGCCGAAATAATAGCTTTATTTTTATCATTAATATCAAAATTATTAAGTTTTGATAATAAAAAATTGCGTATATTATTTGATAATTTATAAATATTAAGCCCAATATTTTTAATAAGCTTCCAATCTTGTTGTTTTACAAAACCACCATTTAAAATGCCTTTGTAAAATAAATACTTTTTATAGTTAAACTGATTTGGATTTTTAGGAAGCTCAATTTCATTAATATTTGTTTTTATTAGTAAAAAATCCCCATAACTAGGGAGTATATAATTACTATCGTTCTTTAAATAAAGAATTACTTCTTGATTGTTTAATTCTGAAAATTTAGAAGAATCTTTTCTTGCTATTAGTTTTGCTGTAAACTTTATATTGTTTCCTTTTATTTGGCTAGTTTGAGTTGTTTGCACTAAAAAAATACCATTTCCTGAAAACGATTGTAAGTTAGAAATTTTATAACTGGTAACGCTGTATCCAAGAATGATAAAAATAATTGTAATAAAAGTATTGAAAATTAAATCTTTTGTGTTTAATAATTTATTAAATAAGATGTTAGAAATTATCGATACAATTATTAAAGCGACAGATAATATTAATAAATTTGACGAAAAATAGTTAACAAACACGGTAAATACAATTCCTAGAATTAAAGGTATTGTAATTCGCACAAACGGGGCTTGGCTTAATATAAGTTTCATTGTTGGTTGTTGGGTAAAAAAATAAAATCCCGCATTTGCGAGATTTTATTATGTATATAAATCATAAATATTATGACATATGTTTTACATTTAAATAATACATTACAATAAATGCAATAGTTATTATTGCTCCAAAAGTAGAAAACCCCATACCAAATAGTAATGGTAAGATGATACCAACTATAGCAGCTCCCGTATAAATAAAGAAACCCATTTTTTTAAGTTGCCACATTTGAATAGCTCCAAATAGTGATGCTCCCGACAATATTAATAAAGCAACAACATAACCCATGCCACCCGCACCGGCTGCTCCACCCATAGAACCTAAATAGCTCATTATAGCTCCTGCACCTACAAATAAAAGCAACGAGCCTAATATACCTAAGCCACTACCAATAAAAGTTAAAATACATAATATTGTTAAAAATGTTGGACGACCACCCGTTGCTTCAACAGTTACTTCACTAGTCGTTGCTTCTTGTACAGTTTCTTGTACAACTTCTTCATTCTTTTGTTCTTCCATATTTATTTTTTTAAAAATTAGATTATAAATGTAATAAAATAATCAATAAAAAAAAATGATGTACATTATTATTTTTTAACAATATAGCTTAACGTATAATTATTATATGTGAACGATACATTTTAGTTAGTTAATAACTAATAATTGCTTTTTTAAGTTGTGTTCATGTAAATTATATTATCAATATTTAATCAAAACAGAATAAAAGTATAAGTTTGATATGAGTTTTATTCACTATATTTTTGAATAAGAATATATATTATATATTTTCGTAAGTTATTAAAATAAAACACCATCTATTAATATGGAAAACAAGGAAAATAAAGTAGAGCAAACCGAGAATTTAAAGTCGGAAAATGTAGAGATTCAGGAATCTAACAATAATGAGATTGTTGAACAAGATAATGCCAAAGATGCAGAAGTAGAGAATTTGGAGCTTAGCGAAGAAGTTAATTCTAAAGAGCAGTTGGAAAATACCAAAGAAGAAATAGTTAAAGAAAATATATCGGATAAAAAAGAAACAGAACCTGAAATTGCAGAAGTAAACTGGATTGAATTGTCTAAGGATGAAATTGTTGAGAAAGTAAAAACCTTAGTAAACAATTATCCCGTTATGAAAATTAAGGCGTTTATTGACACTGCTAAAGTAGAGTTTTATAAAAAACATAACGAAGAAGTTGCAAAAATAAAGACATCATTTATCGAATCTGGCGAAAAAGAAGAAGATTTTACTCCAATGCCTGATAAAATTGAAGCAGAATTTAAACAATACATATCAATATATAAAGGGAAAAAACAAGAGTTTATAGCTGCTTTAGAGAAGCAAAAGCAAGATAATATTGTAGTTAAAGAAGAAATTATTCAGAAAATAAAAGACTTGGTTAATAGTACCGAAACAATGAATACTTCTTTTACAGAGTTTAAAGCATTGCAGGAAATGTTTAATAAAACAGGCGATGTTCCTTTTAAAGAATCAAAAAATATATGGAATAGTTATCATTCTGCGGTAGAACTATTCTATGATTATGTAAAGATTAACAGAGAATTGCGTGATTTAGATTTGAAAAAGAATTTAAAAGCAAAACTTGAATTAATAGAAAAAACAAAAGAATTAATAGAGTCAGATAACATATTAGAAGCACATAAAAGCTTACAAATATTACACGATAAGTGGCGCGAAATAGGACCGGTACCACGCGAACAACGCGAAGAGTTATGGAAAGAATTTAGTGATAATAGCAGAACTTTAAATAAAAAACATCAAGATTATTTTGAGGTACTAAAAACTGAGAAAATAGAAAACCTTAAACTTAAAGAAGCATTATGCGAAAAAGTTGAGGAAATAAGTGCTGTTAATTACGAAAAACTTACCGATTGGAATAAAAAGACAGAAGAAATTACTAAAATACAGCAAGAGTGGAAAGAAATAGGTTTTACACCAAAAAATACTAACAATAAAATATATAAACGATTTAGAGAAGCTTGTAATGTATTTTTTGATAATAGAAAAGAGTTTTTTGGTGAAATAAAAAATGAACAACAAGCTAACTTGCAAAGAAAATACGAACTTTGCGAAAAAGCGGAAGCTCTTCAAGAAAGCGATAATTGGAAAGATACCACAGAAAAATTAATTCAATTGCAAAAGCAATGGAAAAATATAGGCCCTGTACCTCGTAAAAAGTCTGACTTAGTTTGGAATAGATTTAGAAGTGCCTGTGATATATTCTTTAATAATAAAGACAAAGCATTTGCAGGGCAAAAAGAACAAGAGCTTGAAAATCTTAAATTAAAAGAAGAACTATTAGTTGAAGTAGAAAAATTTGAACATTTAGAAAGTATTGAAGAAACAATAGCTAAACTTAAAGAGTTTCAAAACAAATGGAGCGAAATTGGTTTTGTGCCAATTAAAAGTAAAAATGATATTCAAACTAAATTTAGAGCATTAATAAACAAACATTTCGATAATTTAAAAGTTGATGTTAAAAAACGTGACGAATTACGTTTTACATCAAAACTTGAAGATTTATTAGAGGCAAACAACCCAAAAGATAAATTATTTTTTGAAAAAGATAAAGTCTTAAAGAAAATATCTCAATTACAAAACGACGCTGTATTGCTTGAAAATAATATGGGTTTCTTTAGTAATTCGAAAGGTGCAGAGGCTCTTTTAGGAAATGTTAAAAAGCAAATTGAAGATTTAAATAATAGTATAGCATTACAAAAAACAAAATTAAAGTTAATTAATCAGTTTATGAATAAAATAAGTAAATAATCCTAATGAAAAATTTAATAATTATCCTGCTTTCTACAATTTATTTTGTTAGTTATGCACAAACAGGAGGAATAAAAGGTTTTATTTACGAAAAAGCAACAGGTGAATCTGTAATGTTTGGAAATGTATCGTTAAAAGGGGCAAAATATGGTGCATCAACCGATATAAATGGTTTCTTTCAGATAAGTAATGTAAAACCCGGCAATTATACTATTGAGTTTTCTTATGTTGGTTATAAAAAAATAGAACAAAAAGTAACCGTAAAAGCAAATAGTTTTACAAGTGTTAAATTGTTTGCAGAAACAGAGGCAGAAATACTCGAAAGTGTAGTAATTTCAGCTGAAAGACAAGCACAAAAAACACAAATAAAGACTTCGGTTGTAAATATCTCGCCACAGCAAATGAAAAAACTACCAAGTATTGGTGGTGAGCCTGACTTTGCTCAATACCTTCAAGTATTACCCGGGGTAGTTTCTTCTGGCGACCAAGGTGGTCAATTATATATTCGTGGAGGCTCCCCTATACAAAATAAAGTTTTAATGGACGGTATGACGGTATATCAGCCATTCCACTCAATAGGTTTTTTCTCTGTTTTCGATTCAGATATAATTAGAAACGCCGACGTTTATACCGGCGGGTTTAATGCACAATACGGAGGTAGAATTTCTTCTATTATGGATATTTCTATGCGTGATGGTAATAAAAAGAAATTTAGCGGAAAAGCTTCATTATCAACTTTTGGTGGCAAGCTAATGCTTGAAGGTCCATTTAAAAAACAAACTATGACTTCAAACGGAAGTTCGTCGTATATTTTATCTGCAAAAACTTCTTATTTAAGTCAGTCGTCTAAGATTTTTTATAATTATGTTAACGATGGCGATGGTCTGCCTTTCGATTATACCGATTTATACGGAAAAGTATCGTTTACCTCTAAAACAGGTAGTAAAATGAGCTTCTTTGGTTTCGATTATACCGACCACGTAAAATATCAATCAATCTCCGATTTAAATTGGCAAAACTATGGTTTTGGAACAAGTATGTCGTTAGTTCCTGCTAATTCTAAAGCAATTATAAAAGTTAATATGTCGTACTCCGATTTTAAAATAGCACTAACAGGAGTAGATAATTTACCTCGTGAAAGTGGTGCAAGTGGGTTTAATTTCAGATTAGCTTTTGTATATTATTTAGGAAAAAACCAACTTGATTATGGTATCGATTTCGACGGTGGTAAAACTTATATCGATTTCTATAATTCTGCTGGAATGCGTATATTCTCAGATGATAATGTAACTAACTTATCCGCTTATGTAAAAATGAAGTTTACATTTGGCAAATTGCTTTTAGAGCCGGGAATTAGAATTGTTGATTATGTTTCTGTAAGCGAAATTTCACCTGAACCACGTTTAGGAGCAAAATATAATTTAACCAACTTTTTACGCTTTAAACTTGCAGCAGGATTATATTCTCAAAATTTAATTGCAATTAATTCTGATAGAGATGTTGTAAACCTTTTTTCAGGTTTTGTTTCAACACCTCAGTCGGTTCCTTCAACATATAGAGGCGAAGATGTTACAAGTAAATTGCAAAAATCGCAACATTTAATATTTGGTGCCGAAATAGATTTAATGAAACATTTATCCTTTAATGTAGAAGGCTATTACAAACATAATAGTCAGCTTATTAATATTAATAAAAATAAAATTTATAATGACAATTCAAATAATGCTCAACGCCCTGATTATTACAAAAAAGATTATATTATAGAAACCGGCAATGCTTATGGTGTTGATTTCTTATTAAAATATGATTATAAACGCTTGTATTTATGGGCAGTTTATTCTCTAGGTTATGTTACCAGAACCGATGAATATATTGAGTATGTTCCATATTACGACCGACGACACAATATTAACTTTTTAGCCACATATATACTGGGCGATAATTTAGATTGGGAAATATCAGTACGTTGGAATTTCGGCTCAGGATTCGCATTTACTCAAACTCAGGGATATTACGAGCAAGTTCCTATTTCTAATGGCATTGGTACTGATTACACCTCATCAAACGGTAATCCTGGTGTTATTTATAGCAACTTAAATGGTGGACGTTTACCTTACTATCACAGATTAGATGCATCTATAAAAAAGAAATTTGAGTTTAAAAATCAGTCTAAATTAGAAGCAATATTTAGTGTTACAAATGTATATAATCGCGAAAATATATTTTATTTTGACAGAATAGAGTATAATAGAGTTGACCAATTACCTATTATGCCTAGTTTGGGTATTAGTTATAAATGGTAAGTTTACTCAAGTTTCGCACATATAATTAATGTGCTTTATATTAGCGATTTAACATATTACATATAGTATTTAAAGGTACGATAAGTCATTTATTTACAATTTATTAAATCTTTACTGCTGTTTTGTGTAAAATTCCAAAATGCCAATAATTTGCATTATATGTCTTCAAGCAAGACCGGCTTTTACTTTTCCAATAGCCGAAAAGTAAACAAAAAACCACCGCTGACAATAAATTTTCTAAAAACTAAATAATTACACTAAATAACACAAATATTTATATAAAAATAGAGGCAGATTTTATATGATTTTTATG